>NZ_JAIXHZ010000223.1:0-16716 GCF_043392705.1 Dysgonomonas sp. Shenzhen-Wh21 | reverse complement strand
CAGCTTCTAATAATTCTCTACCATTTTTCTGTGTTTTATAATAAAAGAAGAACCCTATAATAAGCGTAGTAAGTCCAAGTCCTAATAATATGATAAACAAAAATTGCCTTTGAATTAACAGTCGGTTATTCGTGTTTTTTACCAGCTCATAATCATACTTTTTCTGTATATCCAGAATAGCTTGATTTTCATTGTTTTCATAAATATTATAAAGATTATTAATACAATCTTTATTATATTCTAATTCTTGTCTATAATTGTTTTTTTCTTCTTCTATCATAGATAAAGATTCATATATTCTAGATGTTAGAAATGGATCATTACTCTCTTTCAAAAATTTTAGAGATTTCTCAAAATAGAAAATAGCTGAATCACTTTTATTTTCACTATAAAGTACTTGCGCCAAAGACGAGTATATTTTAGCTCTGGTAATGCTGCTGTTAGCGAAAGGGATCGCTTTATTCAGATATTCTTTTGATTTAGCAAAATTCCCTTCTTTTTTAAATATGAGTCCTAGATTATGCCTTATGTTTGATTGACAAATCGAGTCTTTTGTAATATCGGCAATTTCAAGTCCTTTTTGATAATAATAGAACGCACTGTCATTTTCCTTTTTCAACAAAAAACTGTTTCCTATATCTCTCAGCGAAAAAGCTTCATTCTTATAGTTTCCTGCTTTTTCAAAATAATTGGCAGCTCTCTTAAAGCGGATAAGGGATTCGTCCTGCAATAGTTCATTATAATACAAATATCCGATATGTGATTGAATTAACCCTTTAATATTGAAATTGTTTATTGTTTGGTCTGCATAGGTTTCGGCTTCCATATAGGCACCCATAGCCTCCTTGTTCTTTTTTTGATCTTTCAAAACTCTTCCTGTGTAAAAGCAAGCGAGAGTTCCGTTAACCATATCATTATGTTTTATATAATAGTCTTTTACATTGAAGATTATAGTATCCTTCGAAATATCCTTGTTGCTTTTATCTCTAGCTTGAATTCTTAAGAGATTATATTTGTTGAACTTTTCTTTATTGAGATTCTCGGGATATAAAATAGAATCTAATAGAGCAAGAGCACTGTCGGGCTTGTTGTCTATAAGTGATTCTGCTTCAAAAATATACCTTTCAGCATTTTCTGATCCGGGGTTACATGCAAAACACGTAAAGGCTAAGATTAGAATAACAAATAATCTTATATATCTCATAATTCGTAAACTTCAATGTGAAAACTGTATACTTCTCTATATACAAAGTTACTTTTTATATTTTTTAATCTAACAAATGTTTGTTCTAAAATAGTTAAATTTTCGTTGTGTAGATTAATAATAATAGAATTAAATAGAGCAAACAAAAAAGGTTATTACCAATTAAGATAATAACCTTTTATATGAGTGCTAAATTTTTATTTTAGGTATGCGTCAAACCAACGGAAGAACTCTCTCTGGAACAGAACTCCGTTCTGAGGTTGAGATATCCAGTGATTCTCGTTTGGATAAATCAGCATTCGGGCCGGAATTCCTTTAAGTTTTGCAGCATTGAATGCCATCATACCTTGAGATGCAAGAATTCGATAGTCAAGTTCGCCATGAGTAATCATAATAGGGGTATCCCACTTGTCTACAAATTTATGAGGAGAGTTAGCATACGAGCGTTGAGCAATAGAATTACTTCTATCCCAGAAAGAACCGCCTAAGTCCCAATTTGCAAACCACATTTCTTCAGTTTCAAGATATTGGGCTTCCAAATTGAAGATTCCTGCATGCGCAAGGAATGCCTTAAACCGTTTGTTATGATTTCCGGCTAACCAATATACCGAGAACCCGCCATAACTAGCGCCTGTGCATCCTAATTTGTCTGCATTTACGTAAGGCTCTTTTGCTAAAGCATCAATTGCAGAAAGATAATCCTTCATATTCTGACCGCCATAATCTTTACTTATTTGCTCTAGCCATTCTTGACCAAAGCCAGGTAAACCTCTACGGTTAGGGGCTACAATGATATATCCGTTAGCTCCCATCATTTGTAAATTCCAACGATAAGACCAAAACTGGCTCACAGTACTTTGAGGTCCTCCCTGGCAGTATAATATTGCCGGGTATTTCTTATTCGGGTCAAAGTTTGGAGGATAAACAACCCATGTTAGCATTTTCTTCCCATCGGTAGTCGCTATCCAGCGTTCCTCTACTTTGCCCATCGTTAATTGGCTGAGTATATCTTTGTTTTCGAAACTTAGTTCAGTTGCTTCTCCTGTAGAAATATTTATAGAGTATATTTCATTCGGCTTAGATAATGAATGACGAAGTGCTATAAGTTTGTCTCCGGCTATCTCAAATGATTCATAATCATGATCGCCTTTGGTGATTTGTTTTATTTCTTTTGTGTGAATATAAGCCTGGAATAATTGAGTTTTAGCTTCAACACAAGAAACAAAATAAATGCTTTGATTGTCATCACTCCACAAAAGGAAATCGGTATTATAATCGAATGCTTCGGTCACGTATGTCTTTTCTTTTGTTGCTAAATTCATGACAAACATTCTGTTTTTGTCTGACTCGTAGCCTTCACGTTCCATACTTTGCCAAGCTATATATTTGCCATCGGGAGAGAATACAGGGTTTATATCATATCCCATCATCCCCTCTGTGAGGTTTTCGGTCTGCTTACTTTCTATATTGAATAGATAAATGTCTGAATTGGTAGACAAAGCGTATTCCAATCCTTTTTTCTTGCGACATGTGTATGCGATGGACTTACTATCAGGGCTCCAAGCCAACTGCTCGGTACCTCCAAATGGAAGCATTGGACATTCGTATGGTTCATCGCCAAGAATATCAATTCCGTCTGATACTTTTTCTCCATCGAAATCAGCAACAAAAGTATGAGGGATTTCTTCAACCCACTCAGACCAGTGTTTATACATCAGGTCATCAATAATTCGTCCTGACGCTTTAGGCAGATCTTTGTAACGGTCTGTTGTACGCTCTCCGAATTTTATGTTTTTGATGTACATAATTCTTTTCCCGTCAGGAGAATAAGAAAACCCATTAACATCACCTTCTATATTGCTTATTTGCTTACGACCGCTACCATCTGGATTCATTTCCCATATTTGAGAAGATCCACTTTCGCTACTCAAAAAGGCAATCTTATTTCCTCCTTTCACCCAAATAGCATTGTTTTCGCTTTTAGGAGTCTGTGTTATTTGTTTTTTGTCAGAACCATCTACATTCATCGTAAATAGCTCTTTATTTGTTTTATTCTGTTCAATGCTTACATAAGTCACACCATACAATATCTTCGATTTGTCCGGTGAGACCTGAACATCAGATACGCGTCCAAAACTATATAATACTTCGGGCGTCATTATTCCGTTTTCTACCTTTACGGAGGCTTTGCCTATGATGGGCTCATCTTTTTCTGAATTTGCCTTCTTGTCGGCAGAATTACATGCGGCCAAGACTGCACCTAAAACTAATGCCATAATGGATTTATATTTCATATACTTATTTATTTTATGGCTTCAAAGGTATTGGTTTTTTGTAATACATACAACTTTAATTAGTCTGTAGGAATCATATATTTATACTCAATCGCATAATATCTTAGGATTCTAAAATAAGCGTGGCGATTAAGATATAACCGCCACTCTATTAAGTCTATATAAATTACTATTTTATTACAGTGTTTTTAGCTTTAAATTACGCCATAGAACTTTTATGCCGCCACCATCATGTATTTGAAGTGCTATACGTCCTTGTCCTGCACCGATTTTCTTATCATCAAAGTTGACCATCTCTTGTCCATTAAGCCATGTCGTTACTTTGTTACCCTGAACAAGTATACGCATGGTATTCCAGTCGCCAACTTTAAGAAACTCTTCTTTCTCTTTTGGTATTTGTATCAACCATCCTCTACCGTACGATTCGTAGATGCCACCTGTTCCATGACCTTTAGGCGCTACTTCTACTTGCCAGCCATTCACTTTTACATCTTCTTCGATAAACGAACGGATAAATACTCCCGAATTACCATCTGCTTCTTGCTTAAATTCAACAGTCAGGTCAAAATTATCATAATATTCGCGCGTAGCGAGATATCCATATTGTTTGTCAGGGCCGCTTTCGCATACCAAAAGTCCATCTTGTACGTACCATTTTTCTGTTCCATAAACGTCCCAGCCTTTCAGGTCAGTCCCGTTGAACAGATTTACTTCTTTCGATTTCGTTGGTAGTTCTTTAATCTTTATATTGCGGAACGATGCCGGATATCCATGATCCTGAAGACATAATACACCTTTTTTCGCCAGTCCGTATTCTGGAGCATCTTTCCATTTTCCACTATTCTTTCGTTCGAACCAATCATCAGTCCATGCTTCGAATTCTAATATCTTTACACCGTTCAACCAGTGTTCTACATGACCATTGTCAAATACTATTTTCGAATTGTTCCATTCTCCATGAGGATTGACTTTCATTTTTGTCGTATCGGGGATATACATAGCATAATCTGCACCCAAATCTTGCCAGGCTTCTAGTTTTTCTGCGAAATTAGGAGTATCTATCAGTTGGTATTCAGGGCCGGTAACATACGGTACTTTATATTGCGGTCTTTCCACTACATGATATAGCATGCCGCTATTTCCACCTTTCGATAATTTCCAATCCCAAGATAGCTCGAAATTTTCATACTGTTTCTCTGTAACAATGTATCCACTGGCATCGCTACCATCACCTTTTGCCTGAATGCAGCCATCTACAACATGCCAAGGCTCAGTGAGTGATGTGCCATTGTAGTCGCGCCATCCATTAAGTGTTTCTCCATCAAATAAAAGTTGCCAACCTTCTTGCTTCTCTTTTTCGGTCAGAGTGTTAGGCTTTTCTCCACCGATGCAGGCTGTAAAAGATACTGCCACAATGGAGCATAGTGTCAGTAGGATTTTAGGAGTCTGTTTTTTAATTGTAAACATCATATTTGATTTTGGTTTATAAATAGGTTAAACTTATCGGTAAAGATAATGAATTATGAATAAAACACTTACTGATCAGTGGCAACACTTCGTATAAATCTGTCTTTTTTGACAAATGAGTAAATGATGCTATGTTATGAAATGAATCTATAAACTTCTGAATAATAGATGTCTATATATACATTATTTAGAGCGATTATTTTTATCTGCTCTGTATGCATCCACAGCTTTTTTAACCGAACCATGTAGTAACAGTAGATGCTTTGCTTGTTCATAATCCAACCCTAACTCTTCGGATACCATGCGTGTTCCCCTGTCTACAAGTTTTGCATTCGATAATTGCATGTTGACCATTCGGTTACCTTTCACCCGTCCTAACTTTATCATAGTAGCCGTAGTGATCATATTCAATATCATTTTTTGACCTGTGCCAGATTTCATGCGCGAACTACCTGTAACATATTCAGGCCCAACTATCATTTCTATTGCTATTTCTGCTTCCTGAGCAATAGGCGAATCGGGATTGCTAGAGATGGATGCTGTAAGGATTCCATGTTTGCGAGCTTCACGTAAAGCTCCTACAACGTATGGCGTTGTACCTGATGCTGCAATCCCAATTACTGTATCTTTATCATTTATGTTGTGAGCTTGTAACTCAGTCCACCCAGATTCCATATTGTCTTCGGCTTTTTCTACAGGATTGCGCAATGCTGTATCACCTCCTGCAATGAGCCCGATAACCAATGTTTTTGGCATACCAAATGTTGGTGGAATTTCGGAAGCGTCCAATACACCAAGACGTCCGCTAGTTCCTGCTCCCATATAGAAAATACGCCCTCCTTGTTGCATCCGGGGTACTATTTGCGAAACAAGTTTTTCTATTTGTGGTATCGCCTTTTCTACAGCTAAAGCTACTTTTTTATCTTCATTGTTTATGTCTGTCAAGAGTTCAAGTACAGACTTGTTCTCTAGATTGTCATATAGCGACGGTTGCTCTGTTATCTTTACAAAAGCCATGTTGAATTAATTATGTATTGTTTGACATTCGCCTGCATAGTATTTTATGAGGCCCTCCATCGGAGACTGAGAGATGATACCTACCTTAATATTTAAGTCAGCACCAACTTTGCGCACCAAATGTTTATAATAGTATGCTACCGACCCGGTGAAATGCACATCATTATTTTTGTAGTCATATTGCATCACATTTTTTACAAAAAAGTCTTTGAAAGCATTGTATACTA
Organism: Dysgonomonas sp. Shenzhen-Wh21; assembly: GCF_043392705.1. Classification (NCBI taxonomy): domain Bacteria; kingdom Pseudomonadati; phylum Bacteroidota; class Bacteroidia; order Bacteroidales; family Dysgonomonadaceae; genus Dysgonomonas; species Dysgonomonas sp. Shenzhen-Wh21. Next base: position 10,507 of record NZ_JAIXHZ010000223.1, on the reverse strand, counting down.
GATCATACACCGTTTTATCGTGTATATTCTCTACCAAAAACGGAGATAAACTTGCCAAAAAACGATTAGCAAGGGGTTGTCTATATACCATATCCAGAATAGTTGCAGGAGTGAGATCAAACTCTTTCAGGAATTTTTCTTTCAACCCTTTTGTTAGCTGGTTTTTCAGGCATGCCCCTAAGAATAAGCGTCCAAGTACGGCGCCACTTCCTTCGTCACCTAAGACATAGCCCAGCGGAGAAACATTCTCAACAATCTCTTCTCCGTCGTAAAAACAAGAGTTTGATCCTGTGCCCAAGATACAAGCGATGCCTTTTTTTGTCCCACATAGTCCTTTTGCTGCCGCAACTAAATCACTATTTACTTCAATGTGAGATGTCTTTATGTTATCGGCTATCGCATCTCTTACAATTTTATTCTTTTCGGGAGATGCACAGCCTGCACCAAAAAAATGTACAGAATCTATTGTGTGTCCATTGAGGACGGGGTTAATAACTTTCTTTATTTCTTCACTAATATCTTCTCGAGACCGAAAAAACGGATTTGCTCCTTTGGTAGAAATCTGTTTGATCTCTTTAGTACCCTCTACTAAACGCCAATCGACCTTTGTAGAGCCGCCATCTGCTAATAATATCATATTTTAATATAGATTTTCTTTTTATACAATATGTTTCCTATTATCCAATTAAATCCTACAAACAAGAGGGCATATACAAGCGAACCGAGGTAATTACCCAGATAAGGTTGTAGGCAGATTTGGTATATGAAATTTTTTAAATTAATTATATTTCCGTAATACGTAAAAATTATGTTTCCGAGCAAAATAGAGAAAATGCCTGCTGCAACATATATAAATAAAGGATTTACACCGAATGATTCAAAAAATACACTCCATTTTTTATGTCCTTTTATATCAATGATCCATATCAGAAGAGCAAGTAACGTTGATGCTAACCCACATGTTGCCAAAACAAATGTAGGAGACCATATTTTTTTGTTAATCGGACAACCGTAACTAAGTAAAAAGCCCAAGAATGTCATTACCGCTCCAATTATAAATAAACGTTGTATTCGCTCGTTATTGTCTTTGGTTGTTAGGAGAATTTCTCCACAACAGAATCCTATTAATACATGGCAGATTGCCGGTATGGTACTTAATAGTCCTTCGGGATCAATTGCCAAACCGCTATCTTTATACATGTGATCTATACCCAAAATAGCTCTGTCGAGCACTGAAATGATATTGTCTTCACTAAAGTCGAACCCGTTGCCAAATAAGAGCAGTAAAAAATATCCAATGAGTGTAACGACTATGATATAAGGTATATACTTATGTTTTACAAATATAGCTATCAGAGCTGTAGCACCGTATGTAAGTGCCAGTCGTTGCATAACGCCGAGTATTCGGATATGCTCGAAGTTTGTAATGGCTGTTATAAATCTTTCAAAAAAGCCGATATCTTCACTCGATAGACTATTAAATGTTCTGAATGACAATGAAAGCCAGCCCAATCCAAGCCCGATGAGAAATATAACTACCGTTCTTTTTAGAATTTTGAAGAGTGTAGGCTTGCTGAACTCAAAATTGAATTTTCTTAACGAGATGTAAGTTGATATTCCCATAATAAACATGAAAAATGGGAAAACCAAGTCGGTAGGAGTTAGTCCATGCCACGCTGCATGTCCCAGAGGCGCATATACATAGCTCCACGAACCCGGATTATTTACCATTATCATTCCGGCAATGGTTATTCCCCGCAGTATGTCGAGAGATAGGAGTCTGCTGCTTGGTTTTTGAGTCATTTGTTACTTTTTTTATATTGCTTATAATCAGGTGTTATGGTGCTAAAAGGTGACAAAAGTGACACTTTCTCGGTACGTTTATATTGTAACCTTTTACTTTGTAATTTTCAAATTGGTATCTCAAATAACTATTTATATAGATAATATTTTTTTGATGTCTTTTTAAAAGGTTCTGTTTCTTTATACCAAAAATCTTTTATATCATCGAATCTATTATTCTTAGCAAATGTAAGTCTTACATAGTCACTTCCCGAAACCTGGTCAAACATTCTATAGCGTTTATCATTCGCATTGTCAAAAATAGCTTTGTCAGGATACAATCTAGCTATTTCCTGCATCACATAAAACTGTATTTCGGATAAACGAGCTTTTTCATAATTCATTATATGTACTTGTACACCTTCCAGTTGCTCTCCTTGTCCTACAGAATAGAACGGTTTCAGATATATTGGTCTGAAATGTATCCCCGGCAAGTTTAATTTGTTAAGATTATCTGCCAGATCGCTGGCTTTGATCCATTGGCTAGCAAACATCTGGAACGGAATTGTATAACCTACACCGATAGACATATAGCCTAATTCTCCTAAGATTCCGGATACGGGATACATAACTGCTGAAATTGGTTGTGGAATATGAGGTGAAGATGGAATCCATTGCAATCCTGTTTGCTCGTACGTCATTTTACGCTTCCAGCTTTTCATTTTTACTATTTGCAGTTTACACTGTTTGCTTAGCATATTCTCTCCGTTTAGCAACAATGCTAACTCGCCGCAAGTCAACCCATATACATAAGGTATTTTAAATTGGCTTACAAAGGAAATAAATTTGTCGTCAACCAATCCGCCTTCAACTTTTAAACCACCCAGAGGATTTGGTCTGTCGAGAACTACGAACTCGACATTGTTTTCCGCAGCAGCCTGCATTGCTAGTCCCATTGTACTAATGTAAGTGAATGACCGGCAACCTATGTCTTGTATATCATATACCAGCACATCAATGTTTTTAAGCATCTCGGCAGAAGGAAAACGTGTTTTTCCATGTAATGAATATACAGGTAATCCTGTTTTCGGATCTGTTACATTATCTACATGATCTCCTGCGTGCGCATCACCTCTGACTCCATGTTCGGGAGCAAAAAGTGCAACTAACTGTACATTCTTTGCTTCATGAAGAATGTCTATAGTCGATATCATATTATTGTCTACCCCTGTAGGATTTGTTATAAGTCCCACACGCTTTCCTTCCAATATTTTAAAGTTTTGTTCTTTTAAAACTTCAATTCCTGTCTTAATCTTTATCTTCTGGGCGAAGGTTGTAAAAGAGAAGAATAATAATAGTGATAATATTATAGATACTTTTTTCATTGTTGATTGCTTTTTATTGTTTTTAAGATTCTTTATCCGTTGCTTTACCATAGCTTGGATTTATCTTCAGTAAAGAAACTGCAATGATCGGAATAATGCTACAGATCATTACCCAAATGAAGAAGTGATTGTATCCTAATTGTTCTTGCAGCCATCCTGCAAACATACCCGGAATCATCATACCCAATGCCATAAAGCCTGTACAGAAAGCGTAATGGGCAGTCTTATGTGTTCCTTCTGAAAAATAAATGAGATATAACATATAAGCTGTAAATCCGAATCCGTAACCAAATTGCTCAATAAAAATGCAGATATTTATTATTATAAGGCTATCAGTTTGTGTAAAGCTTAGATATAGGAATGTAGCAATAGTAAGCAGCATGCTTAGTGTCATTGGCCACAACCATTTCCTTAATCCGCCCTTTGCCGCCACAAATCCGCCTATAATACCACCTAGTGTAAGCCCGATAATACCGATCGTACCGTATACCAATCCTACTTCACCTGTAGTTAATCCCAATCCTCCGATATCTTTCGAATCTAATAAAAATGGATTGATCAGTTTTAGTAATTGGGCTTCGGAGAAACGATATGTCAACATAAAAAATATTGCTGCTGCTGCTTGAGGTTTCTTGAAAAACGAACAGAATGTAACTTCAAACTCTTTGAATATAGATTTGGCTGTAATATGTTGGTGAGGTTTATCTGAATCAGGCTTAGGTAACACAACCCGATGATAAAAGCTGAAGAATATAAATAATCCTGCTAATACGAAGAAGGTAATAGACCATGCAAAAGGAATATTTCCCGATAGTCCTTTATATTCGGCTGAACTAGCAGTAGTTAATGTGGGATCTACCTGGAAAATAAGGTATGCGGGTTTATTCCAGTTACTTTCGGTAAAGGCGAGCCTTTCTCCATGTATCAGCGAAATGCTATTGTCGCCTCTATTTATCGACGTGTTTAAAATCATCTCTTTCCCATCTTCGGGACGTTTAGATAACCATACAGCAACTAATGCTATGTTGCCGGTATGCTCAGACTTGGCTACAAATCGTTTTTCGCCGAAATTTGTTTTTATCCAGTTTCCCAAAGGTTTGGATACATTCTTAGTCCATAAGCTTTCTTCCTTTTCTATAATTAGTGTATTTGAAGTATGCTCTTTTGCTGTAAATCCATTGTTCTGATTTAATTTTGCAACACTATCCATAAAGACCTTGAGACTATCTTTATTTACTCCATGCGTACCGATTTTTACTACAGCTTCATTTACGATGAAGTGTATATCCCCATCTTTTTCAGTAATATTTTGTACTTCCGGTACAAATAGAGTAGATTGGGTATATTGTGGGGATACATCGATATTCACTTTCAGAGGCTCACATCCGGATGTACTTTCCAGAAAGCCTGCAAGAATAATAAGTATACCTTGCCCCATAATGGTAGCAATACGATAAAAGGTACTTCTGATTCCCACATATTTTGCTTGGTCGTTAGTGTTCAATCCTAGCATATAAAATCCATCGGCCGCAATATCATGAGTGGCAGAGCTAAATGCTAATAGCCAGAAGAATGCCAGTGTTGCTTGGAAAAAGACGGGTAGGGGAATAGTAAAAGCAATTCCTGCAAATCCTGCACCGATAAGTATTTGCATAGTTACTATCCACCAACGTTTTGTTTTTAATAAATCTACGAATGGACTCCAGAAGGGCTTGATCACCCACGGTAAATATAGCCAGCTGGTATACAGGGCTATATCTGTGTTTGATATACCCATTCGTTTATACATGATCACCGAAATGGTCATTACCGCAACATAAGGCAGTCCTTCAGCCAGATAAAGAGATGGAATCCATGCCCACGGTGATTTTTTATTTTCTTTCATGGTTTTATCCTTCGTGTAAATTTATTTAATATAACTTTTCAATAGTTGCATCGATATAATAATGCAACAATATTTGATTGTATTGATAGCCTTTTTCACCCATAACTGCAGCACCTATCTGGCAAAGGCCAACACCATGTCCCCAGCCGGCTCCTGTTAAGATGAATTGATCATCTTTTTTGTCGACAGTAAAAGCGGAACTGTACAAGTGAGATTCGGACAAAGTACGCCTGATTTCCAATTCTTTGCCGATGGTCATGGTTTTCTTAGATCCTACTATTTTCAGCTTGATTAATCGTCCTGATGTTCCTCTTTCTATAGGGATTAGTTCTTGAATTCTTCCGAAATCTATCCCCGAACGTCTGTATGCCAATTCGGATAATTCTGTTTGAGTATATACTACTTGCCAACGATAAAAGTCGGTTGTTTCCTGATCATAATTATTCAGAACCTGACTCAATATCTTTTTATCTTGCGTATTGCAAAATGCAGAAGGACGAGTATGTATCCATCTTATCGATTCCTGTTCTTGTGTCAGATCAGGTATATCCTTTGTACTGTCATCATCTCTTAGTTTTACTAGGTAGGGGAATTTTGTATCTTCCCAGCAGTTTTGAAACTCCTCGACAATTCCTCCGCAACATTTAGAGAAGCGAGCATCACATATTTTGTTTTCAGACTTTAGTACTTGTCCTCTGGTCTCTTCTATTGCCTGCTTAACGATGTTAATATTTGAGTTGGCTCTTGTTATGCCCTGATAACGTTGACAATGGTCGTCTGCGCAAACATCAAAATTAACGTGGTCTTCTCTGTCGTACCAGCGAATTCTTTCATCTTCGGTTTCGATAAAAGTGGTATATTTTTCTTCTTGTGCAATAATTTCACGATTCTTTTCTATTTGGGCTAAGAGCCAACTGCGAGATATCACTGCATGAGCTTTTAGTAATTCGAGGGAAGCAGTGGCACTCATCTCGGAGGAGATAACACTTGTCAGATAATCTTCTACACCAATGATGTTGATTGCGGTGATAGTATCATTCTCTACTATTAGTTTCAATGCTCCTTGAAACTCTTGATCCTCCTTGCGTTCCCAGTGGAAGTTGATACCGATTACTACATCTTTAATAGTGAATGATGCATTTTTATGTTTTGGTTCGAAATATAATTCACTATAGGCGTTTCCATTCCATACGATTTTTCCATCGATGAAAGAAACGGTGTTTTCTCCAGAGGCTTCTTGTCCTTGGTATAAATAGGCATCATTGAGAATAAAAGTTATTTTTTTATTCCATAAAATGCCGACACTTACTTTTGGTTCCATACGCTTTGTTTTATCTTATCGGTAATAGACTGCATTTGTTGGCTGTCGATACATATCTCTTTTAATATGAGAGAGATGTCATCTTTCGTAATCTTCTCAAAATCTTTTTCAAGAGGGGTAATAAATACACCTCCCAAATCTACAGAGGCAGGGCTGATTAGCAAGTTTTCTTCACCTTCGGCAAAAAAACAAGCCGGACGGTGCTTTTCTCGAGGAAAGACGCAACTGTACCATATGTCATTGTCGTACCAAGTGATAATATTCATCATTGGTTCTGTGTCCTCTTCTTTTATCTCAAGGAGATTATATAACAGCTTAAAAAAACGGATGGCTTCTTCTCTATCTTTTGTCTCAATCAAAAAACAATTTCTTTGATAGTTTTTTAATACAGAAGCCGCTGTTGATTCGCTTGTATATATCGTTTCTTTTGGTAGGGACTCTATGTCATTTTCTATTGGCAAGAATCCTTTTATCCCCGCCTGAAAGTGCGCGTGGTCGGGTGCTGAAGCCCCACATTTAGGTCCATTGTAAAATATAGTATATTCACACAGGCTTTTTGCCAAGTCGAACATATCACCATATCTGTTGAAGATAAGTTGATCGGTATGCTCGTATGTTGGTATTGTGAAGTGTTCAGGAAAAATAGGAAATGGATTTACAAGTATCTGATAGTTTTTGGCAAAGTCAATTCCTCTTTGTTCTTTTGGTAAGTTATTAGGACAAAGAAAGCATTTTCTTTCCTGTATGGATTTCGCATCTACTTTTGCAGCAGACGATTGAATGCGTGCAGGATTGAATTGAACTCTTATTTTAAATCCATCAAATAGAACCTCTTTTGTTTTTACGCAATTGAGAGCTTCAAAATTTATTCTTGCCAAATCCCATTCTTTCAACTGGGATTGTAATAGTTCTTTTGCTTCTTTAGATGTACGATCCATATCTTTTTATTTGGTATCAAAAAATGAGGGCTTTTTCATGAGTAGTAAATCCAACCCTCATTTTTTCAAACTTTTTTAATTACAATTACCTATTGCTTTTGTTAAGAGCAATACGAGCTTCAACTTCCCATGTACGAATTCTATCCTTATATGTATTGTGTGCATTCATCTTCACTATGTCTAATGATGCATCAGAGTTGTCATCCCAACGGCGGCAGAGATATAAGACATCATATATACGTCCTATTTGGTAGTTGCGCGAAAAATGTAGGCCTAACGCATAATCTTCTCCGTAACTGGTATTCGGTACTTTGATTTCTCTCAGAACCGGCGTATAAAATGCACGTGGAGCACCCAATCCGTTTATACGCAATGCATTGTTTCGCCCATTGTCTGGTGTCCATTCTTTATGATCAATAATACCCGGAGGTATCATCTTCATATCGAAGTCAGTAAGCATATATGTTCCTACTACCATGGCGCAGTTTTGTTCGTAGAATGCATCTACTATTTTTTGCAAGGTATTTTCATCAGAATATACATCATCACTATCCAATTGGACTGCAAATTTTCCACACTTCGGGTGGTGTACACCGGCATTCCAACAGCCTCCTATTCCCAGTTCTTTATTTTCGGGAATAACGTGGATAAGGCGTTCGTCTGTAAATTTTTCAATAGCTTCGGTAGTGCCATCGGTAGAATAGTTATCTACAATAATAAGATTGAACTTAAAGTTTGTTTTCTGGCTTAGTACAGATTTTATCGCATCAGAAATCGTTTTGATACGGTTTCTGACAGGAATTACTACCGAAGCCTCGTACTCAAAGTTTACCTGATCAAATTCTACTTTTCGGAAGTTAGGAGCTAAGTATGCACCAATTTTCTTCAGGTGTTCTGTACATGCTTTTTCCATCTCAATTTGTACTTCCCGATTCTTGGGGTCTACGTAGTCAAAAACTTTTTCGCCGCTTTTACGGGTATCGTTTTCTATTTCTGTATATAAATATTCATTTATATGTACAATCTCGGCTTGTTGAGATACTTTTAATCGAAGATCATATATTCCTGCAAACTTATATTCTGTCTCCATATCGGCTACAGCTTTTTTCAATCTATCAGACTTGTATATTAATACTGATCCGAAATTGAAATCGTCGCGCAAACTCCCTTTCTGGTATGTGATTACAGGGCTGTTTTTCTTTTCGTTATTTGCTATTTGATAATGATCGGCATACACCATTCCTGCTCCTGAGTCAGCTGCGATTTGCAACATACGGTCTAAGGCGAACATGCCAAGGCGTAGACTTGCAGACTTCGTGTAGATCAGGGTATATTCAGCGTCGGCTTTAGATGCTATTTTCTTTATTGTCGCTGTTGAGCGTAGCGTATCTATATCTAATATGTCGCAACCTTCAATGGTTTCTTGATTATCGTTTTCTTTTAGCAGATATATTTTATTTACTAACTCAGATTCCTTAAGAGATAATACAGTCTCTTTTGCTTGACTTACGCTTTGAAAAGGTATAAAACAATTTATCTTCATCGTTTTCAGTTTATTTCGTTTGATAATATTCTACTGTTGATTTATTTTTAGTTGTAAGGATAAGTAATCCTATGAATGTTAATATAGCATTTATAATTAATATTTCGTAGCTAAACCTATATCCGTTGAACCATATTTCGGAGTTTTTATCCAGAATAAAACAGATTACAGGTGCTATAATTGTAACTAATGGTATATATCTGTCTTTAACTGCCTTTTTCGTAAAAATACCAAAGGCAAATAAGCCTAATATCGGACCGTACGTATAGCTAGCCAGAATATATACGGCATCAATAACGGAGGTATTGTTAAGTAGGTCTATTATGATGATTGTCAGTCCCATCGTTATAGCCATGCCTATGTGAACTTTTTTCCGTATCTGTGCTACCCCTTTCTCTGATTTTTTCTTTGTACTTTCCAGTATATCTACTGTAAAAGATGTGGTTAGAGCGGTCAGGGCCGATCCCGCAGCAGCATAGGCCGCAGATATCAGACCGATAATAAACAATATGCCTACTATAGAGGGAAAATATCCGCCGGTGGCTAGTAGAGGAAATACTTCATCGCTTTTTCCGGGAATAGATATATTATTCTGAGATACATAGGTATATAATAAAACTCCAAGCATTAAGAACAATAGATTAATTATTAATTGCATAGAACCACTGATAATAATGTTTTTTTGAGAATCGCTGGAATTCCTACAGCTCATATTTTTCTGCATCATATCTTGATCTAGTCCCGTTGTGGCTATTACAGTAAATATGCCGGCAAGAAACTGTTTGAAAAAGAAGCGTCTATCATTTATATCATCAAAGAAAAAAGTTTTAGAGAAATCATGTTCGTTAATGCTTGATAACATACTCGAAAAATTAAGACCTAAGTCTGAGGCAATATAATAGATACATAATCCTACGGAAACAATTAAACAGAATGTTTTTAAAGAATCCGTCCATATTAATGATTTTACTCCACCCTTGTATGTATAAAGCCATACCAGTCCCACAGTGAACACCACATTCAGAATAAAAGGTAGCTTAAGTGGTGCAAAAACTAATAGTTGTAATACGATGCATACTAGAAATAATCGAACAGCAGCTCCCAGCATCTTAGATATGAAAAAGAGCCAAGCACCTGTTTTATATGATGCAATACCAAAGCGGTTTTCTAAATATTCATATATGGATGTCAGGTTCATCTTGTAAAATAAAGGAACCAGAACAAATGCAATAATAAATTGTCCAACAACAAACCCCATCACCATTTGCATATACGAAAATCCACTGGAGGCAACCATACCCGGCACAGATACAAAAGTTACTCCAGATATAGCAGATCCAATCATAGCAAAGGCAACGACATACCATGGCGATTTACGGTTTCCGGTAAAGAATCCCTGATTGTCTGCTTTGTGCCCTGTTATATATGATATGGCAAAGAGTATGCTAAAATAAAATGCTATAGTTAATAGTACTAATATAGGACTCATTCAACTGTTTTTTTATTCTTCGTATAATAAATAAGGCTTCCGCTGATTCTTGAAGTTTTCAACGTCATCTTTCCACATTTCTTTAATCTCTGAGGCAGATTTTCCTTGTTTGATCATATCTCGTACATAACTTACCCCAATGAGTTTTTCAAAAAAAGGAGTAA
>NZ_JAIXHZ010000222.1:0-1915 GCF_043392705.1 Dysgonomonas sp. Shenzhen-Wh21 | reverse complement strand
TGGTCCAAACATGGCGGATTCGATCAATGAATTTATTAAAACCTTTCTAGATATACTAGGTAAAAAGATCCGACCAAAAAGATTCCGTCGTTTAGTATTTAGCATAACTATATTAATGTTTTCTTTTTTAATAAATTCATTGATCGAATCCGCCATGTTTGGACCATCGATAAGTTGATAGCTAACATTCAGTTCCGGATATTTATCGATAAAATATTTTTTCATTTCAGCAAGCTCAGCTTCAGACCATTTCTCATCTTTTTTGTTTATTACATTTACATGGGTAAGCGTTATTCTTACATTAGGATAAGGCTTCAATATATTAACTAAGAAATCAAAAGCGTCCAAATCCCTTTTCTGAAAGTTTGTAAGAAAAGCTATATTCTGAAAATCAAGAGTGTTTTCAATCGTAAAGTTCTCCGGAATAGCCATCACAGGCACATTGGTCATCTCAATTATATCAGCCGTTACATTCCCTACTACATTCCTCTTATTGTTACTTAAACCTTTAGTACCTAAAACAAGTAAGAACGGTTTATATTCTTCTACAAAGTTTTCTATCTCTTCACTAATGAGTCCTTCACGTAACGAATATGAATAATTTATAGGGGGAAATTCTTTTTGTGTAATTTTCTCATCTATTTCATTACAAAAATCAAGCATTCTCCGTCTAGCTACACTTAGTACATCACTTTCATCATCTTTGTTTAAATTATCAGCAAATGGGAATGTAATTGGAAAATGTACCCGATATACATGCAGTATTTTCACTTTAGCATTCGTTTGTTGCGCTATGGTAAATGCTGCATGACAAGCCTTTATTGAGTAACTGGAAAAGTCTACAGCGACTAGAATGCGTTTCCGTCCGTCATCTATTTTAGATATCTTCTCATCATCATATCTGAATAGTTTTTTATTTTCAATTACAGATATGGCATTCATTAAATCTTCTTTATCTACACGTACGGCCAACCCCAGGCTTGTATCGTCAGCATTTTGCGAAACATTCACAAGATGTGTGTTAATACCCCTTTCTTCCAAAACCTGCTTTAATATATAAGCTTTCTGAGGAGTATGTATGGCTATTGTTACTAATTTATCTTCTTTCATGTCTTTACCTATTTAAAGTTCGCTTCTAACAAATTTACAAAAAACTATCCACAATAAAAGTGATAAATAGCCTCAATATTAACAAGAAGCAATAAAGTTTCACCTTATTTAAACATATGATAAAACAAAAGCGTCCGGAACTAAAAAGTTCCGGACGCTTAGTATTATTTATAGTATAAGTATTATTGCTTATCTGATATACCTAACTCTTTTTGAACTGCCTCATATTCAGCTGATTTATCTATATTCAATAGACTCAAGTTATAATATACATTTTGTAGTTTCATTAATGCAGGTTTGATATCTAAATCAAAATCAGCACCTCTGGCTTTCAACAAATCTCTATATTTTCAAGATATGGTAAAGATTTCTGGTAAAAGTCTGCAGTTTGCTTATCTAACTGTGCTTGTTCACTTCTACTATTTGTTTGACCAGCTTTTTCTTTTACATCCTGAGCCTGAAGTATATACAACACACCTAAGCCTTCAAGGGCTTTCTCACAGTTAGCATCAGCAGCGATAGCTTGTAGATATGCAGGTTCTGCACTTGCATAATTTTTTTGCTCAGCATACAATGATGCTTTTACACCTATCAATTCACAAGTATTGCTTGGATCGTTAGCAATCGCTTGATCCAGATAAGCCATAGCTTCTGCCGTCTTGCCTCCTCTAATGAATTCATTGATCAAGTTTGGTGTGAAATATTTATTACCAGGGAATTTCTTAGCACCATCATTCAATACTTGTACAAACGCAAGACTATCATTTACTTGTTGGTATTAGCTCTATCCAATCGGCTGATCATG
>NZ_JAIXHZ010000221.1:0-14843 GCF_043392705.1 Dysgonomonas sp. Shenzhen-Wh21 | reverse complement strand
GGGTAAACAAAATCTAGGTGTTGTCGCTCAGTTGGGATATGCTCCAAAGAAAAGCAACGAATGTTATTTATATTATGGGGTGGGAGTTGTTCTAGATAATTTATTCGGAAGAGATGGCGGAGATATTATAGGATTAAATGCTTTCAGAGCAAATACGTCACAAGGAGCAGAAACGGCTTTGGAAATGTCATATAAATATATAATTACTTCACATATTTCGATTCAACCCGCATTGCACTATATACATACGCAGGGTAAAGATGATTTGGTTGGACTTCTCCGTGGAAGCTTTACTTTTGGAAACTGAGGTTATTACTTTTTTGATACTGTCGGATATATTATCAGTCTTAGCGTGTGGAAAGTATAAATTTTATTATCTCTTATTTTCGGGATAATCAGAAAAAATATAGGAATAGAATTTCTATTCCTATATTTTATTTTTCTTTATCTAGTCTTTAAAGTATTTTAATCATCGAATTTACTATTCTACAATATATTCTACCTCATGAGCTTCTACCAATTGTGGAATTTCTAACTTTTGTAGCATTTTATCCAATACTTTTTCAGGTAAAACATCCTCTCTATTTAGATTCTGAGCACGCCATTGGGCGTAAGGCTTTTCTAAATATACTATTTTGACTTTTGCATCATATAAAGTAAAAAGATCTACTAATTGTTGACGCATTAGCCGTGTAATATTAGTTGCATTCCAAATGAAATTTTGTCCTTTTCGAAGATATACGCGAGCTTGTTCTTTTGCTTCTTGAACTACTTTTCCTGTAGTAGATCTATCTGTTGGACTTAATTTATACTTTTTGCGAATAGCATCGAGGCTTATAACTGGAATGTCTGTATTTAAAGATTGTATATAGTGATCTTTTCCCATCCCTGGTAGACCTGAAAGTATTGTAACTTCACTTTTGAAATTATCAAACGGAACATAGCCGATATATCCGTCTATCGAGTCAAAATATTGAAATCGTGTATTCGGATTTTCAAACTCTAATGCTTTTCCCCAACATTCCTGCTCTTTACAAAACAGTTCAAAAAGCTCAAGAGATTCAAGTAATTGAGGTAAGTTATTACATATTCTTCCTTTGGCATCAGCTTCGGCTAGTGTTTTTAATTGCGAAGTGCTTATCCTTAAGGACACTTCATGGATCTTTTTTGCAGGTTCTACCTTTTCTAATAGCCAAAGAGGCAGGCCATGGTAACGTACAAAGGATGCAATTCTTTCACGGATATGAAACGGTGTAGGGACATCTCGAAATAAGACTGTACGTGCTGTATATTCTCCTCTCCGAGCATGTCCATTTGCTGATACCTTGCCAAAACCTTCGTCAAGAGATGTTGAACGTTTTTCTACATCATGCAACAGGGCACTTACCCAAAGTACTTCTTGATCCTGTTCCGATAGGGATTTATATTCTTCCGATTTCGTCAATTCATCTAAGACCATCTGTGTATGAGTTGCTACGTTACCTTCTTTATGATGTACCTTATGTTGAGGCACCTCTTTCATATCCTCTACCCAATCAAATTTCTTTTCAAGGGCATTCCAATTTTTATCTTGTGTTAATTTCCAAATTTTTTCCATAATTTTTTAGTTTTATTCAGCCGGAAGAATCATCCCCATATTAACGAGTTTTTTCCAAACTGACATTTCTCGTTTTTAATTGCGAGCCCAACGGGTATTTGTTTTTTCAATTCAATGCATATGATTTAAGTAGTCATTAGATATAGCTCTATAAGGATGAAAAGACATACATAATCATATTTTTGTGAAAATATAATGCAATTGTTTTAGTTAATAAAATGTATAATAAGTGTAGCCCGTGAGGTAAGACTCAAGAAGGGGTAATAAAAGGAAAGAATTCCAGTATGATACTGAACAATTACATAACTTTATTTTCTGAAAAATGAATAAATTGATTCTTACAAAGGTATAAAGATTTTTTAACTAAACAAAATTGGGCTAAGTTTGATGTATCAATACTATAATAATGGAACAGCGTTTCGAATTAACTCTTTAAAATTTGCAATCAATAAATATTGATACAGAGCTTGTTGTGAAAAACGTGTATAAAAGTTGGTAGAATTGTTTGTAGAAACAAAAAAAAGACATACATTTGCATCGCTTTAGAGGAAATATCCATAAGCAAAAATATTGGAGAGATGGCAGAGTGGTCGATTGCGGCGGTCTTGAAAACCGTTGAACTGCGAGGTTCCGGGGGTTCGAATCCCTCTCTCTCCGCGGAGATTAAAGCCAAAAGGCGATAAAAAAGAGATAAATCCTACAATATCAATAGATTGTAGGATTTTTTTATGTCTATACTTTTCCATCAAAAGACATAAAACAGCCACTTTCAGACAAGGATTTGTCCCCAAAGTGTTCACCCTAAATCTAAATTCGTTCACCCTATATTTTGTCCAATATTGGCACTGTTTTGGACGAATATGGAAGTGTGTAAATTCCTAATTATTAATAGTGTAAATTAATTTTGACGGTTAAAAATGAGGAGTTATGAAAGCTGCGAAAAGTACTTTTAAAATCATCTTTTATCTGAGAAAGGATAAAATGAAGAAAAATTCGTTCACCCCTATTTTCTGCAGGGTAACGATCTCTGGAGAATCTGTAAGTTTTAATATTCATACCGATATTCATGTTGATATGTGGGATGCTAATGCTAGTCAAGCCAGTGGTAAAACAAGGGAAGCCATGAATATCAACCGTATTCTGGATTCTTGTAAGACAAGCCTTCACAATATGTACAGGGATATCTTTGAAAGAGATAATTTTGTATCTGCGGAAAAACTGAAGAATGCCTACTTGGGAATATCTACAGATAATACAATGTTATTGGAGTTATTTAATCAGCATAACAAAGATGTAGAATCCTTACTTGGAATTAACAAAACCAAAGCAACTTTACAAAAATATAAAGTCACTTATACTAGACTTTCTGATTTTATGAGGCATAAATACAGTATTTCGGATATTAATGTGAAAGAGATAAAATATCAGTTCATCGTAGATTTTGAAAACTATTTAAGAACTGAATGTAACTGTAACGCAAATACTACAGCGAAATTTATTCAATTTTTCAAGCGAATAATAATTATAGCCCGTAATAATGGTTGGATGCAACATGATCCATTTGCGAATTACAAAATTCGTATAAAGAAAGTAGACAGAGGCTATTTAACGGAAGAAGAATTACAGAAAATTAAACAGAAAGAATTAACAATCGATCGGTTAATCAAAGTACGCGATATTTTCATTTTTTCTTGCTATACGGGCCTTGCTTATGTCGATGCAAAGAATCTGACTTATGATAACATAAAGAAAGGAGTTGACGGTAATCTTTGGGTTATAACAAAAAGAGAAAAAACAGATACACCTGTAACAGTTCCTTTGATGAGTATTCCTTTGGAGATAATTGAGAAATATCGTAATAAGCAACCTGACTGTAAAGTTTTACCTCTTCTAACGAATCAAAAGATGAATAGTTACCTAAAAGAAACAGCAGCCATTTAGAAAAGGGAGAGCAAAAGAATGTAATTAAAACTTAATCAACGGATTAAGCAAAACGGTTCTTTTAGCCAAAAGAGAATAAATGCACAAAAAAGCAAAGATGACGGTGAATTCAGTTACTAAATCGTTACCTGAGTAACTTTGTTCAACTGGAGTTTATTCGTCACTTATTCAATAGTTTGCGTAATTTTGCATAGCACCGGATAACTCTAAGTAAACTAAATTTGTAATTAAAAAATTAGAGTTATGGCAAGAAGTACATTCAAGGTTTTGTTTTACCTAAAAAAGAACAATTTAAAAGATGGTAAAGCTCCTATAATGGGAAGAATCACTGTAAACAGTACCATCTCGCAGTTTAGCTGTAAGCTAAACATAAAGCCCGAGTTGTGGGATACCAAAGCAAACCGAGCATTAGGCAAAAGTCTTGAAGCACAGAAAATCAATCAGAAGTTAGACAACATCAAAACCCAAATCGGCAAGCAATATCAAAGCATCTGTGACAAGGATAATTTTGTTTCTGCTGAAAAAGTTAAAAACGCTTATCTCGGCTTTGGCGATGAGTTCCGAACTTTCTTCTCTATCGCCGATGAGTTCTACGAGCAATACAGCAGACGTGTAGGTAAGGATAGAACGGAAGGTTCATACGAGCAACTAATTATTAATCGCAGGAGAGTAGAGATGTTTCTTCGAGATAGATATAATCTTTCCGATATTCCGATTAAGGAAATAGAGCCACAATTTATAGAGGACTATTATGCCTATTTATTGGAAGAACGCAAGCTGGCGGGCAGTACTTTGCTTACATCCGTGACCAAACTGAAACAAATTATGTTGATCGCTCAACGCAAGGGGTATATCCATATCAATCCTTTTGCCAGCTTCCGATTCAAAGCACAAACTCGGGATAGAGGTTATTTGACCGAAGATGAACTTCGAAGGTTTATGACTGTAGAACTCAGAAGATACAAACAACGTCAGATTCGGGATATCTTCGTTTTTCAAGCATTTACGGGTTTGGCTTATGCAGATGTCAAAAAATTGACCTTTGATGATATTCAAACTTCTTTTGATGGCGAATTGTGGCTGATAGCTAAACGCAAGAAAACCAATGCTACGTTCTATGTCAAATTATTGCCAATAGCAAAGCAACTGATTGAACAATATCGTCTTGTGGCTAAAAATAATTTTGTATTTCCTGTACCAAGCCATAGCGATAATATGAATCGTTGCCTTCAACGTATAGCTAAATTATGCGGTGTGAATAAGCGAGTTACGTCGCATATGGGGCGCCATACAATGGCTACAACAGTGTGCCTCTCGCAAGGTGTACCCATCGAAACAGTCTCTCAAATGCTCGGGCACAGCTGCATAACTACGACTCAAATTTATGCCAAAATCACCAACGACAAGATAAGTAAAGATATGGCGGTATTGACAGATAAAATCGGGGATAAGTATAAATTGGAAACAGATCGACCTGAATCCGATTTCAGAAACATCAAACGAATCACTAAAAAGCAAAAAGAAATGTTGCCCCGAAAAAAGAGAGAAAATAACCCCGTTAATCCATCAACTTATATCATCCCCAAATGGGCTAAGGTGGAATAGAATAAGAACAATGATGGTCAGCTCAGTCCTTTTGTTGCAGGAGAAAGTCACTTCTTACAAGGCAAACTAGTCAAGCCCGAAGCCCTACAGGTCGGAAACAAAAATCTCCATCCTACGGATAGTATTTTCGCTCCGAGGCTTGCCTGTTTCCCTGCTCGAAGTGTAAAAGAATATCCTGCAACGAAAACGACTGACCTGACGATGACGCATATCTTCAAACTAAAACAAGCATCCCTGATTAATATCAAGAATGCTTGTTTTCATTTTATGCGTAAGTAGCAACTTCAACTCCCTCTCCTTAGAATCTGCATATTAAAAGGGTAATTCTGGCGATTGGTAGTTATTACACAATACCTCTTGAAGTTCTTTCTCGGGATAAAGTATTTTCCCTCCAATCATTGTATAACAGATCATTCGCTTATCTCGCAGATTTTGAAGCGTTCGAGGCGAGATATGGAGATATTCCATTAGTTCCTCTCCGCTCAGATAACGTTCGTCTGCCAATGTTGGGCGATGCTTGTCTCTAACATCCTGCACACCCTCAATGGATTGTTCTATCTGCTCCAAAAGTTCCTTGAACTCTTCGGTCTCGTAATTGATAAATTTATCCATAAGTTACTTCTTGGCTAGTTTAATTTCTGTTTGAAGTAGGCAATGAATATCCTCTTCTTTATAATAGACCTTGCCACCCAACATTGTAAATGGTATCTTCCCATTATTCCGCCAAGTTTGTAAAGTACGTTTCGAGATACTCAAAGCACGGCAGACATCTGCCGAATCCATTCATCCGTCTCTGGGATTGGAACAATAGACGGCTCTTAACGCAGCCATATCGGAAGTTAATCTATTGATCTGTCGTTTCAACAGTTCCCATGTATGTAAATCGATACAAACAATCTCCATAATGATTCAGTTTAGTTGTTATTTACTCTTTATCGTTATTAAATGTACTTGCCAGAGAACGTTTTAACCCTTCATTGGCAGCACGAGTTATCAGCTCTTTGTTTTGGAACAAGTGATCGGCAAGAATATTCGACAACAGCATAGTCGGAGTGATCTCGGGTACAATATGTTGCAACGAGGCAACTAGCATCTGGAGTTTCTCTTTCATCCGAACATCAATATAAACCGGAGTATAATCCTTGATTTTCCGTGTTGCCAAAAATCGGTTGGTATACTCTTCCTCGTCTTTTTTGCGAGAAAGCTTGCCTCTGGCTGAGCTAGCTACTCATGTGCTGTCCTCCCCTATAAATTGAGATATAAGTTCTTTATTATCCAAAGGCTGTTCTTTATTTTCAGACTCATCTTTCATACGATACTTGTTTTTTAATGTTTATAAATAGGATTCATTAAATTAGAATGATAATATTCATTCAAACATCTCTGATACGATTGGTCTTGCCCATGATTCTACATTTTCCGAAAGGATAAGCAGTATACGACTTTTTATATTGCTGTTTCCGAACTCAGGTGCAAGTATAGCACATTCTCAAGCCCTGCGCTGTGAGCATAATAGCCTTACCTAACAGGTTGGGGTTGTATAGTGTTTATTATAAGCCTGTTATGATTTAGGTGTGTACTTGGAAAGGAATAATCTGAGAATAGTAGGCAATCAACTATTTTATGTTAACATGCTCTATTTGAGTAGATAATATTAGTTCAGGTTGGGACATAAATATTTATAGGAAATACAGGATGGTAAGATTTTTTAACTATTGACGGCTATATTCCCCCAATTTCTCTATCAAGGTATCTATATCTTCAAGCCCAAATATCTGTTCCCGTTTGTTGCGGTTACGGCAGTTGAGTAGTTGTTGCATACCAATATAGTGTTTATTATCACCATATCTTTCTTTGTTGCCTTCTGTGCGAAAAGAAATAAAGTCTTTATTCCCATCGGCAACCGAAACCCATTGGGCTTTAATGTACTTGTGTTCGCTCAGTTGGTCAAGGAGATAGACCAATGTCTTTTGGTTGGTTACTTGTAGCGGTTCAGGTAGTTTTCCTGAAAGTAGTTTCTTTAGTTCAGCTACTTTAATTTTTGAGCGAAACAATTTGATAGTTTCTATGCAGTTGGCTAATAAAGCGTATTGCTCTTTGCTTAGTTTGGATTGGTAAGAACGTTTGGTAGATTTAGCTGTAGCTTTAGTCTCTTTGGCAATGGTAGTTTCTTGTATGGGTGTCTCTTCCTTAATGATCTCTACTTTAGGTTTTGGAAGAAGTTTCTCATATTTTATACATAATCGTTCTAAACTTACGAGGTCTACCAATTCTCGGAAATAGGGCAAATCAATTTTGATTAGCTCTGCGGTATAGTTGCTTGGAGTTATTGTATTTGTTGGTTTTATAAATGTACGATACTGATGATAAACATCTTTGCTTATCTCGTCGCAAAAGTCACTGTACCATAGATAATCCTCTCTATCGTCACGAAGGTATTTGGGCAAGCTTGCCAAAGGAGGATTGTTACGGATGATATCCAGCACTTTGCTTTTATAGTGGAGTAGTTCCGCCTCAGTGAGTTGTGGCTGTGAGACCAAACCAAGTGCCGTTTCATAGTTGATTGCTACAAAGTCATTGAGACTCTGCTGCACAGCCCGAAATACTTCAGGAACATTACTATCATAATCTATGTCTTGCTCACCATTATACATGTACTAAAGATAGTAATATTACCAATAAGAGCAATAACAGTGACTCAATTTTGTCTGGCAATATGGCAAATAAAAGCATGTTCAAGCAAAGCTATACACGTCATATTGTCAATGATATAACTATCGAATTAACAATCTATCTTTGCTACAGTGTCCATGTCGGATACATCTAAATTATACTGCTATATGAGAAATCCAATCCACTTTCTACTATTCATTTGCTCTGCCTACCCTTGAAGAGCAATAGGCAATACACTGACCGTATTGCTAAGTCCGGGCGTTTTGACTTTATGCTCAGACCTGAGTGCAAATGTTGCCACCGATTCAAAAAACAAAGAGACTACCGCCTCTTTATTTTTTTCTCGTCGTCAAAGGAGCAAGGTAATCGCACGGGTAACCCAAAATTCGACTAACGTCTCTTTGGGCTACTTCCGTGCATACCTTGCCCTTGCAGGGGGCTCAGCCCCGAACAGTCTGCTCCCGATGGTCACTTGACTGTCGTGGCTGTGGAGCAATCCTGCACTTCATCTCCCGATGGTCACTTTCGTTTCGGCTCGCCTGAGTGTTTGGAGACACTCAGTTTTCCATAACCTTAAACAAAGTAGTTATGGAAAATAAGAAGAGTGACAGCGCTAAAAGAGGTCGTCCAAAGAAAGAAAAAGTAAAACTTTCTACTTCGATTAATCTGAAATTGACCGAAGAAGATTTTAAAACCGTGAAGGAAAAAGCAGAGAAATTGGGAATGAAAGCAACTCAATATGCTCGGGAGATGACCTTGAAAGGAGGTGTCAAATCTCGTTTTACTTTGGAAGAACTTGACCTCATACGGAAGCTCGGTGGTATGGGGAATAATCTGAATCAGATAGCCAAACAGGCTAACAAATCGGGATTCGCTCAAGTTAGTGTAGAGATCGTAAATATTGCACTTCAAATCAAACAATTGTTGGATGATCGCTAAAAACATCAAAGGGAAATCATTTAAAGGCTGTGTGAATTATGTGATCAATGACACAGCCGAATTGCTCGAGGCCGAAGGAGTATGGGCGGATAGTGCGAAAGATATGATCCGCAGTTTTGCCATACAACGTTCGGGACGAAAAGAGATAAAGCAACCTGTTGGCCATATTCCAATATCCTTTTCTCCCGAAGATAAAGGAAAAATGACCAATGATTTTATGCTCCAACTAGCCAAAGAATATATGCAGGAAATGGGAATCAAAAATACGCAATATATCATTGTCCGACATCACAATACGGATAATGCCCACCTGCATATTGTCTATAACCGTATTGACAACAACTTAAAACTTATCTCCGTCAACAACGATTACAAACGAAACATCAAGGCTTGTAAGAAGCTAAAAGACAAGTATAATCTGACTTATGGTAAGGGTAAAGACAATGTAAAACGGCAGAAATTAGACAATCCCGACAAGACAAAATATCATATCTATGATGCTATAAAATCTGTTTTATCCAGTTGTAAGAATCCGGCAGATTTACGATTCGCTCTTCAAAAATTCAATATTGAGATTGATTACAAATTCAAACGAACG
Source organism: Dysgonomonas sp. Shenzhen-Wh21 (assembly GCF_043392705.1). NCBI lineage: Bacteria > Pseudomonadati > Bacteroidota > Bacteroidia > Bacteroidales > Dysgonomonadaceae > Dysgonomonas > Dysgonomonas sp. Shenzhen-Wh21. The sequence goes on along the minus strand of NZ_JAIXHZ010000221.1, from coordinate 5,490 downwards.
ACCAGAGAGATTGAAGGAGTATCGTTTCGATACGACAATATTGCTTTCAAAGGCTCGGATATTGATCGGAAATTTAGTTTCGGAAATCTAAAAAAAGAGTTTGATAAGAATATTGAAGAAGCGAAGAAACGAGGTCGAGAGGAATTTCTGCGAGAACAGGCCGAACAAAAAGCTAAACACGAAGTACAGAAAAAGACAGAAATCCAACCTATATCCGTTAAACGAAATCTTGTTGTTTTGGGTGTTGAGCTATCAGACGAACAGGAAAAAGTATTGAGAGAAGGCGGTATTATCTTTGTTGAAAACATGATTCATCCCAATGACAACACTAAATTTTCTGCATATGCATTTGCCAATGATGATAAGGACAATATCTCATTTAGCAATAAAAACCCAGAAAAGTCCATAAAATATGGTAAATATGAGATGCGACTCAGAGATAAGATTTTGATAGAAAAGGGCTTTATAACTAAAGCTAAAGTGAAATGGTATGATGGTAGATTCGCTCATCCATATCTGTGGAAAGAGAAGAAAACTGATACGGAATATAAAGAGTCATGGGGCGATCCGAGAGTAGTAGAAGCTAAAGAGGAGGAAAAGAGGAAGCAAATCATAACACCTATAATAAAGAAGGATAAAGGAATGAAAATGTAAAACATTAAGAACATGACAGTATTTGGCAGTTATCAATTTTATTTTTGTCGGAGCAAATAATAGCAACAGCCCTTTTACTCGCCTCCGAAAATATTTACATATATTTGCCATCGGAAACGATAGGTTTTGCTAATGTATATTTGAAGAAGCGTAAAGTTTCGTCCTTTGTTTAGAAAATCGCCAATTGACTAATGTAGCAAGGATAAACATGATGTTCCTGTTTGATGATTGTACCTTTTGTACAGCATATCAGGCGTGGGCTGTTGTTTATTTGCTACAAGGTGTTTGGCGATACCTCTAAACAAAATAGGCATACAGTGCCACGCTTTTTCTTTAGTTTGGAACTTATTTGTAACTAAAATAATAGATATGATAAATACAAAACTAAATGCTCTTTTTCAATACTGGAAAGATGGAATGATGCAGAATGGTGATCATGGATTTTGTGAAGATGGACTGATTTACCGTAATGGAAAAGAAAGTTTATTGTGGCAGAACTCTAAAAGAAAAATATTGTTTCTGCTCAAAGAAAACAACGACAACGATGGACAAGATGTTCGAGAATGGACAGGTTCTATCAATGGGTATTCTCCCAATGGGTTATTTTATAATCGATTATCGGCTTGGCTATATGGGTTGACCAATTATACAGACACTAGCTATCCTGCTATTGAAGAAGCTTTTGATGCGAAGAATCAGATGAAAGCATTATCTGAATACTCCTATGCTTATGTGAACGTGAAGAAGAAATCGGGTGGTGCTACTGCTGACGATAGTATTGTATATGATTTTGGTAAGCGGTATGCACATTATTTACGTCAAGAATTGGATATTTTATCTCCCAATATTATTGTTTGTGGGGGGCAAGTAGTATTTAATGTTGCTACAGATATAATCTATAAAGAACTTACATTCATTCAGAAGAATAGTTGGGTATATTATAATAAAGAAAATAACATAGTATTAATAAATAGTTTTCATCCTACAGCTCGCAAATCGAATGTTGAAATGTATGAGTGGATGATGGAAAATGTGATAAAAGGATAAAATGGGACTGTCCATAGCTTTGTGTAAGCGTCAACTACAAGGTTGAAGATTTATCATATAAATTCTTTCAAATTCTCCCCCCTAAAAAGACGGGGGAGTTTGAAAGAATTTCTCTTTTTACAGGTTCACTCTTTCTCCAAAGATAACCAAAAATTGATTGAGTATCAGCCCCCAATTATGGATTGGCATTGTCCACTTTTTCTCAATCTCAGCAATAGACAGATATACCGACTTTTTCAAGGCATCATCCGTTGGGAATGAAAGTTTGTTTTTAGTGTATTTTCTTATTTTACCATTCAGGTTTTCAATTAGGTTCGTGGTATAGATTATCTTCCTGATTTCAAGTGGAAAATCAAAGAAGGAAGTCAATTCGTCCCAATTGTTTCTCCATGAGCGGATGGCATAGGGATATTTAGAACCCCATTTTTGTTCAAATACACCAAGTTCCCGACTGGCGGATTCTTTTGTTGGAGCGTTGTAAATGAGCTTCAAATCGGAAGTAAACTCTTTCTTCTCTTTCCATACCACATAACGACAGGAGTTGCGGATCTGATGTACGACGCATATCTGAGTGGTTGACTCAGGGAAAACAGCCTTGATGGTATCTGTAAATCCATTCAGATTATCGGTCACTGTCACAAGTATATCTTCTACTCCACGAGCTTTTAAATCAGTTAATACGCCCATCCAAAAAGAAGACGATTCTGTCTTGCCAACCCACATACCCAAGACCTCCTTAAAACCGTTTTTGTTGAGTCCTACGCAAAGATAAACAGTCTTATTGATAACCTTGCCATTGTCTCTGACTTTGAAGACAATACCATCCATCCAAACGATCAGATACAGATTATCCAAGGGACGGTTCTGCCACTCAATGGCCTGCCCTGTTACTTTATTGGTAATATGCGAGATTGCTGATGTGGATAGGTTAACTCCATAAATCTCATGCATTTCACTTTCAATATCTGATACGCTCATACCCTTGGCATATAATGAGATAACCAAACGCTCTATAGATAAGCCTCTACTTTGATGTTTCGGAACAACAACTGGTTCAAACTCCCCTTCACGATCACGAGGTACTTCTATTACAGCTTCTCCATGTTTGCCCTGAATCTTCTTCGCATAACTGCCATTACGAGAATTACCCGTATTAATACCTTCTTTTGAGCCTTTCTCATAACCTAAATGAGAATCCATCTCTGATTGAAGCATCTGCTCATAAACTTTCACATGGAGGTCACTCATGAAAGCTTCTACATCATCTTGTGTCTTAAATTGACTCAGGAACTCCTTACTTAAAAAATCTTTTGGGATATCCATAATAAACTCTTTTGATAAAATTATACATAAATGAAAAAACTACAAGTTTTCCAACCTGTAGTTTTCATTTACACAATATCTTGGACACTGTCCATGCTTAAAGTATTACTGGGCTATAAATCTAATATTAAATACCTGCAAATTTAGCCTAATCGACAATTTGTCAATCGACTCTTTTAATAACATTTCTTGCCACTTCTATCTTATACTTCTTACCCTTCATTTTTTCATCTCTGATATTGCTAAGAAGAGTTTTTATGGCAGAAAAACGAACAGCAACAAAAGAAATAAAATCTTTGACTTCAATCAGTCCCAAATCAGATTTATCCAGTTTTCCCTTTTGTAAAAAGAAGCCGACAATATCACTTTTATTCAACTTGTTTTTCTTACCTCCGCTTACATAAATTGTCTGATATTCTGGGCGGTTGGGTAATGGCTTTCCTGTTGCCACTCGCAACACATCTAAATTGTCAGAAATATAATCCGGAGTTTTATCCTCCTTGAATTGTATAATATATGCTGTTCCCGAAGCATGCATACGGGCTGTACGTCCATTGCGATGCACAAATTCACTTTCCTTAGAAGGAAGATGATAATGTATTACGTGATTCATTTCGGGAATATCCAATCCTCTGGCTGCCAAATCGGTGGTGACGAGATAATTTAAGCTTCCATTTCTGAATTGAACCAAAACTCTCTCTCTATCATCCTGATCCATTCCACCATGATAATATCCGGTCTGTATTCCTTTCTTATTCAATAAGTCGCTGATACGTTCGGTTACTTCTCTGTGATTACAAAAAATAAGGGCAGGTTCGGAATTGAGTGAACAGATAAGATGGAACAGAGATTCTATTTTATCTTTTTCGGGAGATAAAACAAGCTTGATCGAAAGGCTTTCGCTTTTCTCTTCTTCTATATAATCAAGCGTTACGGGAGATTCCATTTTTACAAAGTCCGGAATTTCCACATCGGATGTAGCTGACAGCAGAACTCTTTTTTGAAGATTGGGCAGTTGGCTGATGATTGTATTCATTTCGTCCTGAAAACCTAATTGCAGAGATTTGTCAAACTCGTCCAGCACTAAGGTTTTGATAGAATCAGTATCAAAAGATTTTCGATCCAGATGGTCTGTCAATCGTCCGGGTGTTCCGATAAGCAAAGCCGGAGGGCTGCTTAAATTCTTTAGTTCGGTATCAATAGCATGTCCGCCATAACAAACATTTACTTTAAACTTTGTTCCCATCTTTTTCCAGACCTGCTCTATTTGAAGAGCTAATTCTCTCGATGGTACAACTATCAAACATTGTACTTTTGTTATATTCTCATCCAATAATTGTAGAACCGGTAGGAGAAACGCAAGTGTTTTGCCGGAACCGGTAGGAGATAATAACAAAATATTTTGTTCTCTAAATATCGCCTTTTGGGCTGCTATCTGCATCTCATTCAGGTCTTCAATCCCGAGATTGGATAATATGCTTTTGTTCTGGTCTGCTACTTTCATGGAACAAAGGTAAGATATTATAGCTCACCGTTTTTCTTTTCTCCGCTTTTTACTACAACAAATATTCACTCCGGTAGATTTTAAAAATAGACATTTCCTGAAATCTTTCTTGGCTCTGATTATCAAAGAATTTCGTTAGTTATATAAGGCAATGTATGCTATGGAGTAATGGTGTATAATAGGAATTGCAGAAGTCTATAATGTTAAAAAAGTTAAATATGCTTATTCTTCTTGATTCGTCATGCAAGGTTTCAGAAAAGAGAGGATTTAATATATGAAAGTTCAAAGGATGTAGTGAGTCCTGATAAAACAACGCTTAATATAATTATAAAAATGAAAAATCTACAAAAATTTTCTAGTTTATTTTTTCTGACTTTAGTAACCGTAACTACTATCGGTTTTACATCATGTGACAAAGATGACGACAAAAAAGCTCTGAAATTGAATCCGAGTAAAGTGGAAGCCGAAATTGGCAAGACAGTTACAGTAACAGTTAGTGGTGGTACAGCTCCTTATAACGTTGCATCAAAAGATCAAAAGATTGCTACCGTAAGTGTTGATAAGAGTACTGTTACTATTACCGGAGTAAGTAAAGGTGCTACATCCATTTCAGTAACTGATAAGGATAAAAAGAAAGGCACTATATCTGTGACAGTAAAAGAAGTTGGATTGGACTTTGATAAAAAAACACTTGAAGTAGCTGTTGGAAAAGAAGATGTTGTAACAATAAAAGGAGGAGTAGCCCCTTACCTAGCTACTGCTAAAGATGCAGCAATTGCTTCAGCAACAGTCAAGGATAATAAAGTTACAGTTAAAGGAGTGAAAGCTGGAACAACTACTATTACAGTGACTGATAAAGATAAAAAGAATAGTGGAACAATATCTGTTACTGTAAAATAATAAGGTTTTACTAAAAAAACAATTATAAGTTATACCTTTGATCAAAGGTATAACTTATAATT
>NZ_JAIXHZ010000220.1:0-4205 GCF_043392705.1 Dysgonomonas sp. Shenzhen-Wh21 | reverse complement strand
AATCTTTCAATGCCAAGATTAAAGCATTTAGAGCTACGCTCAGAGGAGTAAAGCATATACCCTATTTTTTATTTAGATTAACGAATATTTATGCCTAGTCCACAACTTTTAGGGAAGAGCCCTTATTCCGCTGATTTTGGTGGTGCAACTTAGATTCGTAAAAAAGGAGTTGTATTTACATGGAAAGAAGTTGATGGAATTTATTACATACTAAATATCTCTATGTTAAAACTACCCTCAAAAATAGACGAAGATGTAACAGGTTTAAGTGTAAGATTGATGATATTGATGACATACAGTTGTCACTAAATATATTTATTTTTGCTCTTAATTGTTATTTGAATGATTGTATACGAATAAATAAAATTAAATGAGAAAATTATTCTTGTCCTCTTCCTTCAAAGATGTAGCATCTTTATTGATAGATTTTGTAAAAGAAGACATAAAAGGAAAAACCGTAACGTTCATCCCAACAGCAAGCATAAATGAAAAGGTAAAGTTTTATGTTGGCTCGGCACGTAAGGCTTTCGAAAAAATGGGTTTAGTCGTGGACGAGTTAGAGTTAACAAAAGCTACTAGTAAGGATATACTGAACAAGTTGAAAAAAAATGATTATATCTACGTGTCGGGAGGAAATACATTCTTTTTACTTCAAGAGTTAAAGAGAACAGGAGCAGATAAAATAATTATAGATGAAATTAATTTGGGAAAATTGTATATTGGCGAATCCGCAGGAGCAATGATTGTATCTCCAAATATTGAATATGTTAAGGATATGGATGATTGTAAGATGGCATCAGGTCTAAATACAGTTGAAGCATTAAATGTAATTGATTTTTATCCCGTGCCTCACCATACAAACTTTCCGTTTGCTAAAGCTGTGGAGAAAATAATAGCTAAATATGAATCAAAAATAAATTTATATCCGATTAATAACTCTCAAGTTATTTTAGTAGAAAAAGATACTATTCGGGTTGTTGGTAAATGATTTATATTCATTTATTGGGGCTGTTTTTACTCTGTGCATATATGGAAAAAATAATAGGAAATACCGAAAGTATTTCCTATTATTTACTAAAATTGTCAGATGTAGGTTGGGGCATTTATTTAGCAGTAGCTTCTACGTATTCCTTACCTTCGTCATCCAAGATAACAACTTTAATGCTTTCTTCTGATTTTGAAGATAGGGTTACTTTAGTAAGTTTCTTATCTGCATTGTAGGCAAGAGCTGTAACATTATAAGATTCAGTGTATCCTTGTATGGCAGCTTGTACTTTCTCATTCAAGTCTTCAAACTTCACGTCTACATATCCATCATCGTTTGTTTGATTGATAGCAACAACTGCATTATTTTCACTAGAGAAACTTTGTACATTTGCAAAAGTTGATGTTCCAAAAACTATCGCAATGGCTAACATCATAAATTTCATTGTTTTCATGTCTTCTAATTTTTAAATTACTATTAATTTAGGTATAAATGTGTAATCTTCACTTACACTATATAATTTGCAATAGCTATGCCAAAAGAAATAGAAATGTCTTTTGTTTGTGTAATGTGTTTATTATTAGGTGTGTATTGTGATTTTCTTTTAATAAAGAAGAATAATCGAACTGTAGAATTGTGGAAAATTTCTACAATCTAAGTTGTGGAAAACTAAATAGAATAATTAATTGTTCGTTTTATATATAGAAAAGACTAAGTAATGGTAGAAACTCCCGAGAAAAATATAAGATTCAAAGCTGTGCTTATATATTTAATCGTAGCTCTTATTTGTTGCGGAATGCTCATTTATATATATAAACTTAGAGACGATATCGATGATCAAAAAAGGAGTGTTTTGCAGTACTATAAGGAGTTGTCACTTGTAAACAAGCTGATTGATTCTGTAAACGCATCACAATTGGAAGTAAACCTTTATGTATTTTCGAAACAAGTAAAGCATTATAAACTCTTTAATGAAAGCTTAAATATTGTTGAATGTTTAATGGATTCTCTAAGTCATATAAATCCACTACACAATGAGAAACTACAGCAGATCAATAATCTTTTGGTAAAGAAAGGAGTAATTGTATCAAATTTGAATAAGCAGTTTAGCAACAAAAATCCAATCGAGTCAATAAATGAAGTATTAAAAGAAATTGATCCTGTTATCAAAAAAGATACTGTTTTAGTTACTGCTACCATACAAGATACTATAATCTATTCGGGCCCTAAAAAAGGTTTTTGGAAAAAACTGGGTGAATTATTTTCATCATCAAAAGGATCAGACACTGTAACTTCTATTACTACTGCCAGATTGGATACATTGACCATGCCCAAGAATGATACACTTCATATAGTATCAGAAGTCACAGAAATAGCAGAGCAAGCTAAAGACGATTATGTAAAACGCATTATTTCAATCGAAAATAATTTAAGTAATCTGATTGTAGCAGATCAAGAAATATCTTCTGAGATTACAACATTGCTTATTGGTTTGTATAACCAGACTGTACAGACAAGACTTGATGAAATTCAGAAAAGTGAACAACTTATACGTGATAATAATACTTACTCTATAATAAGCAGTATTGTTTCTCTTATCCTGATTTTTATATTCATATTGCTTATAATAAGCGATGTAAATAAAAGTTATAGGTTGCGAAAGAATCTAGAGCAGGCAAACCTAAGAATCAAGCAGATTATGGATAGTCGTCATAAGTTATTACTTTCTATTTCTCATGATATTAAAACGCCTCTAAACTCTATACTCGGAACATTAGAATTAAAGAAATCAAGTAATGATTTTCTTGCTGATGATATCCGTATGATGAAGGATTCGGGAGAATATATTCTTGCACTTTTAGGAAATTTATTAGAATTTTCGAGTATTGAACAAGGTACTTCGAACATATCGAATCGTGTCTTCAATTTACATGACCTGTGTCAGCAGATAGTCGATATGTTTATTCCTTTAGCCAATAAGAAGGATCTAACATTGTCTTATTCTTTTGAATTCGATGAGAATTTGACATTGTCATCTGATTCTCTAAAAATCAAACAAATACTAATAAATATCTTATCCAATTCGATTAAGTATACATCTGAAGGCTCCGTTCAATTTGATGTAAAATATTCTAACTCGATATTATATTGCATTATAGAAGATACGGGCGTAGGTATTCCTGAAAATCAGGTTAAAGATATATTTCTACCATTTAGCCGGATAGATCAAAATTCACATTTATCCGAAGGTTCGGGTTTCGGGCTATATGTAGTTAAAGGCTTAGTCGATTTATTCCAAGGGAATATAAAAGTTTCTTCAGAAGAAGGGAAAGGAACAAGAACGGTAATATCTATACCTGTAGGCGAGGTTTCACTAAAAGATAGTTTCATTCCTAAGAGAATATTAGTAGTAGACGACGATATATCTTATCTGATTATTATTCGTAATATATTGTTAAGCTTAGGCCATATACCTTCTATTTGCAACAATATAGATGAATTTGACGCGATACTAGCTGAAATTGATCAATATGATGAGATCTTGACAGATATGGAAATGGAGACTTTTAGCGGTATTGATGTTTTAAATAGAATAAAATACAGTGGAATAAATGTACCGATTACAATAGTCACAGCCCGAGAAGATGTCGATTATGATGACTTTATAAGAATGGGCTTTAAAGCCTATATTAAAAAGCCTGTGTCAATAAGTGATCTAAAATTATTATTTGGAGGGCAAATAAAAGATCAAAGTGTGATAGGTTTTAGTTCGCTTAATAAAATGCTGGAAGAAGATTCCGAAGCTTTACATGAGGTTCTGGCATCTTTTGTTCAATCAACAACAGAAAACGTGAGTCGGCTTAAACAGGCTCTCCTCGATAGTGATTTTAATACGGCTCAGTTTATTGGTCATAAAATGCAGCCGATGTTTATACAACTTGGGGCTGTTGATAAGTTAGATATATTGAAGAAATTAGATGCACATCGTTTAGATGCTACTTTAATGTATCCCGAGTGGGAGAGCGATGTCTTTGAACTTATCGAATATGCCGAACAAATAATAAACGATGTTCAAAATTATTTGGATTCTCATTAAATTTCCATACCATATTGATGCATTTTATTGTAAAGGGTTTTCCTATCAATATTGAGTAGGTTTGCTGCTTGCGTTTTATTTCCCTTTGTTATTTTCAAGGCTTTGATAATTTGCTCCCGTTCA
>NZ_JAIXHZ010000219.1:0-7511 GCF_043392705.1 Dysgonomonas sp. Shenzhen-Wh21 | reverse complement strand
ATAGAAGCCGGTGCGCTTCTGTTGCTAAAACTTAATAGAAATAGGGTATTGTATCAATATATCACAAGAAAAAAAGCTTTGCCTAAACTGATATATGAGATGAAAAAGCAATCGGATATCCTATCTAAAAGGCAAAATTTAGCAGCAAGTGAGTTGACCGACGAAGAAGTTCAGAAATTCACTCAGAAATCGGAAAGAGCTGCTAAGACGATAGAAATAGTTGAAAAAGGAGTAAAGGGCAAACGCCACGATCATGAACAACTATCCCAGGAAGCACAAGAAGCTTATGAAAAGAACCTGGACATCTATCCTAAAATGCGTTCATTGCACGAAAAATTAAAGCTAATGGTTAATGATCGTCCGTGTGACAGATATCCATTCCTGAAAGAATTAGTAGGCTATGATGAACAGATACGCTCCAACTGGAAGCTATACGACAATGCGAAAGTATTGCCCGAACAGACACAGCAAATTGACGAAACATTAAGTCCGGATAATACAGGTTCAAAAACACCTATACTTGATGCAAAAGGTGTATCGGCTGCTCGCAAATATCTTAGTTCTAACAAGAAAAAACTGCAAGGCCTCAAAGAAACGGATAAAAATAAATACGATATCTTACTTCCGGAAATGCAAAAGAGATACGACGGTCTCATTATCTCCGGGCAAACTCTTGATGAAAAACAAATTGCAGAACTGAAGGAAGCGGGATTGAGTGTCAAAGAATAAGGAAAAAAATCTTTGTGTTATTAAATAAATAGAATTGAGAAAGCCTGAGCTGTGATAGTTCGGGCTTTTTTGTCTTTTATACCCTCATTACCCCTGTTTTAATTTGATGTATAAACAGTTTTTATGCGCAAAGAAAAAACAATAGATATCTGTCACCGTCATCTTTTCGATGATGTGGATACAATGCGAAAGGCTAATGTATCTACACAAATTATCAATCGGATAAAAAGGATTCGCTCCATTTATACGACATGGAATGATTATCCGATGAAAAAAGATAAGGAAATGCGTGACAGGTTAGTAGCTGAATTTGGTATTTCCCAATCAGAAGCCTATGAAGATATTTCGATCATAAAACAAATACTGGGAGACGTAAACTCAGCAACCAAGTCCTGGCATCGATTTAGGTTTGTGAGCATGATAAATGAAGCTTTTGAAATCGCCAGGTTAAAGAAAAAAGAATCTTCGATAGAACGCATTGCTGCAACATACGCCCGATATACGCAACTTGATAAAGAAGATGCTTTAGAATTCCCTTGGGAAGATATTATTCCGGATGTGATAGAGCCGTCTTCCGATCCTACACTTATAGGTATAAAACCAGTGCCTAACATCCAACAAAAAATAGCAGATCTGAAAAAGAAATATGAAGCTGAGATAGAAGATATAGACTTTGTAGAGATCGGAATTGATCCAAAACTTATTGAGGAAATAAAGGGGTATGGCGACGAATAAGGTATATTTCAATCCACCGCAGCAAGTAACCATGTATACCGGTGCACATACCACTATCTTTTTAGGTGGGCGCCGATTAGGAAAAACGCACGGTGTTGCAGCTCCATTTGTTAAAAGAAATTTTCAACAAATGCCACGATCTTCAGGTGCGTTTGTTTTCCCATCCTATAAACGTGGTTTAACTAACACATTGCCCGGAACTCTCAAGGGGCTAGAATCATTCGGTTTAAAACGTAATTTGCATTATGTAATCGGTCATAAGCCACCGAAGTCATTAGGCTTCGGAAAACCGATCATAGAGCCTGCAAATTATGAACATGTTCTATCCTGGTATAATGGCTCTATCAATTATTTTATTTCACAGGATATTATTGGCTCGTCAAACTCTCTTACATTGGATTATGTAATGGGAGATGAAGGTAAGTTCTTAGATTTTGAAAAGCTAAAAGATGAAACTTTTCCGGCAAATGGAGGTATAAAATCACATTTCGGACATATCCCTTATCATCATAGTATGCTATTCTTATCGGATATGCCTTCGTCAAAGAAAGGATCATGGCTTCTGAACTATAGAGAGAAAATGGATAATGAGCTAATAGATACTATCCATGGTATCATCTATGAATTATGGAAGATCAGGAATAGAATTAAGGAGCTTAAATCAAAGAACAAAATTATTCCGAAGTATTTACCATCCTATTACAAAACTCTCTCAAAATCGCTCTCTGAATTCCGTAGCGTGGCTGTATATTATGCCGAATGGTCGAGTATAGAAAACCTGTTAGTCCTTGGTGAGAATTATATAAAGCAAATGAAGCGTGATTTGCCTCCACTTGTTTTTCAGACATCTATCCTGTGTAAACGTCTGGGAATATTAAAGGATGGTTTTTATTCTGCGTTGAATAGTAAAATACACTATTATACCCGAAATAACAATGACTATCTGCAGGGACTAGAATATAACCTTAAAGCTATCCAGGACAACAGTTCTTTACAAGACGCCGATGTACAACCATTAGAGCCTATTTGTATAGCGATGGACTACAATGCGAATATAAACTGGCTGGTAGCTGGCCAACGCGAAGGGCGATGGATGAATATACTCAAAAGCTTTTATGTAAAATATGACCGAAAGCTGCAAGAGTTGGTTGATGACTTCTGTCATTATTACCGTCATCACATGAAGAAGAAAATTATATTCTATTATGACTCTACTGCTATACGGTCTAACTATGCTGTATCGGATAGTGATGACTTCTCGGAAGTAGTTCGCAAAAGATTTCAATACCATAGCTGGGAGGTTGAGATGATGTACATAGGTAATCCATGGAAGCATAAAGATAAACACCTATTTATAAATCTACTATTCAAAGGTCAAATTGAGAATGGTTTAACACCATGTTTGAATGAAGAAAATAATGAGGAGCTCATTATAGGCCTCGAGACAGCCGGTACAAAGATAGGATCAACAGGTTTTGAAAAAGATAAATCAGGAGAAAAGCTTGCCGAATCAGAAGAAGACAAGCTTGAGTACCGAACGGATGGTACAGATGCCTTTGATACATTAGTCATAGGCATGAACAAATTTCCTTATGAAGGCGCCATGGGTATGGGAGCCTTTTGGAGGGGTTAACATCCAAATTTTAACAATGTAGTAAGGCGTACCCCAAGGGGTTGCGCCTTTTCTTATGAGGTGTCACTCGAAACCCTCATCCACAAAGGATTTCAATAAAATTATCAATCATATAAGGTCAAAAACAGAGCGGTAATTACGAAGGACGCCTCAGGGCGAGGCGGGGTCTTCTTCGTGAAAATCGACTTTTTTAGCAGTAAGCAACGCCACAACACACTAATAATAAACACATTAAATAGACATTTATCGGAATAGTTAAATAATTAGATAATAATAATGGTAATATATATAGGTAATAGCATGAAAATGTTCTATTTATTTCAAAAAAAATATTCAATAGTGTTAAATTTAGTCTAAAAAATATATTAACTTCGGCCAAATTAACCTAAATATTCTATGAAAGTTATAACACAGGAAGAATTTGATAAAATCTATAAAGCTCATCTTTCTTGGCTTTATAGTGATGGAGTAGAAGGCGAAAAAGCTAATCTAAGTAATGTGGATTTTACAAATTTAATCATTCCTAAAAATCTAAATTTAACTGAGGCTAATCTAGATAAAACAAACTTTAGTAAGGCAGATCTCAGTGATGCTACTTTTTCTAAAGCAAATCTAGCAGAATCAGATTTAAGTTATACTAACCTTAAAAATGTGGATTTTGCAGGAGCAAATCTTACTTATGCAAATCTATCAGGATCAAACATCAGAGAATCAGATCTTTTCAAAGCAAATCTTTCATATGCGAATCTTTCACATGCGAATCTTACAGGAGCGGATCTGAGTAAGTCTACTCTCATTAATGCTGATCTTTCCAATGCGCTTTTAATAGGAACTATTTTAAAAGGAACAGATCTTACACATGCAAATCTAAAGGACGTAAATCTCCGAAGAGTTAACCTTTCAGATGCAATACTTTCTGAACCCGACCTTCAACAAAAATCGGTTGCTGATAGTATGAGAAAAATAAATGCATTAAGAAATTCATCGTCAAGCACAACACAAAGCATTTATAATGAGTACATTATAAATAATTATTATGATGAAATTAAGAAACTAGAAAAAGAAAGATTAAGTCTTATCGCAAGTGCTGAAAATAAGGATGCAGAGCTAGAAGCCAATAAAGAACATCTCAATAAGCTAAAAATTGAGTTGCAAGAGAGAGAAGAACTATTTAAAAATACAATTGAAAAAATTAATGTACATAATATAGATAGAGCTTTTAAGACTCTAATAGATTCAGGATTAGAATTAGATAAAGAGGTACTCTTATTGAGAAATATGATTCGATGGTATTTTGGAGGAGTAATTGGGTGTATAATATTGCTGTTATGTGTCTGGGCACATTTCTTTTATAAAGTAGAATCGTTTATCCCAACTGATCATCATAGCAATATAAACTTGTTAGATATTTGGGTAAACCTTTCTCCCTCTGTACTACTAGTCGGACTTCTCTTATTTTTCATTTATCAAATCCATAAATGCCAACGACACAAAGTTATTTTAAAAAAGTTACTATATAAACCGAATCAAATAAAAGGCATATTAGAAGCATATATTTATATATCAGGAAATAATGAAACAAGTAATATTCAAATTAATAAAGTATTAGATGATTATGTATGCCACATAATTAATCATGATATAGATACAGACAAAGAAGAATCGCGATTAAAAGAAACTGACAAAAAAGATGCTTCTACAAATGAGCAACTACTAAATATAATAACCGAAGTTATTAAAAAAGTTAAACTATAATATATGAGTAAAACTACAAAGACAGAGGAGGATGCTACGACTCCAGCTGCTTCTACAGAGGAAAATACCTCAGACAGTGAACAACCTGTTTGTGGCGTTGTAATGCCTATATCAGCGATTGACGGATGTTCTGCTGAACATTGGCAAGAGGTAAAAAATATTATTTTTGATGCGATTAATTCAGCTGGGTATAAACCCTGTCTCGTTAGCGAAGCGGATGACAGTGGAATAATACAAGGTCGAATTATTCAAAATCTTTATAAAAATGAAATTGTGGTTGTAGATGTAAGTGCTAAAAACCCTAATGTTATGTTTGAATTGGGAATAAGGTTAGCCTTTGATAAACCCACTATAATAGTAAAAGATGACTTTACCGATTACTCATTTGATACATCAGTGATAGAACATATTCCTTATCCAAGAACACTAAGATTTAACAATATTGTCCAATTTAAGAAAAAACTTAAAGAAAAAATAGAGGGTACAATTAAAGCTGTAAAAGTTAATCCTGATTATACTTCTTTTTTAAAGCATTTTGGAGAATTTAAAGTGGCAGGAATTGAGAGCAAATCCGTTCCAATGGAAACCTTTTTAATGACATCAATAAATGAAATAAAGAATCAATTAGCTAATTTGAAAAATTCAGCAATAATTGATTACTCTCTTTCTAAGTATCCACGAAATGATATTGACTCTCGAGATATAAGAGGTAAAATTATACCTAATACTGAGGAAGGATTGGATATAATTAAGATACAAATGTTTATTAAATCAGACTATCAGACTTATAGTAAAGAGAATAATATTACAGCATATTCAATATTATCCGATCCTAAGGAAAAATCAAAATTTTTAAACTTTGTTTTGAATAGAAATCCAGTATTGAATAAACAATATAAATTTAGCTATTCTCACGCACAAACAATCGACCGAATAATATATGAAGTCTTAAATGAGATTGATGCGCCTTTTTAAAGAAATTCTTTTAAGGAGACATTATTTCAAAGATTATCAATAACTAGGCAATATAGATTTTAAAATATACCACATCAAAACATCTAAAATGAATAAAAGTTTTCTATATAGAATATCTCTATCAATCGTTACATTATTAATTGTAACCTCATGTACTGCTCCTACAAAAACATCATATAGAAAAACCTTTGTAATTGACTACTCAAGATATAATAAACAAGGGTTCTATATTACAGAAAGTAATTCTGTAAGTTTTGATTATGAACCTATAGGTTCAGTTATAACCGTACTTAAAGGCTTGGATAATTTAACTCAAGTTGAAGTACATAATGAATACAGTGATACAGAAGCTCAATTAAGTGTAAGAACAAATAGAGTTCCCAAAACAAAAACAAAGTCGATAAAAGAGGAATATACAATTTATGATGCTATCGATGAATTTGCCAGCCAATGTAAACAAATTGGGTCGAATGGAGTCATACGGTTTCGTATAAAATATATTTCTGATTCATACTTTGGGGACGGTTATGAAATATCTGGTATGGCAATAAAAAAATAAAATTAGAAGTCATATTTTTTGTTATAAAGAACTTTAAACAATGGAAAGAAACACAATAAAACCGGATAGAATAACAAAGCCATTTCAACTCTTAGCAGCTTGGCTTGTAGGGTTAATTGTAGTCAATGCTTCCTTCTTAGGGGCAGCTTCTTTAATATCTCTACCATCCTGGGGGCCCAATGCTTTAATAATTGCATCGATAGCAAATGTTCCATTATTTATTGGCTCAATCTTTTTATTACAAACAAAGTTCCGCCCAGAAATGCAGACCGATGATTATTATTCTGATTACCGGAAAAGAGAGTTAGAACTTAGGCAAACAGAATTGCAATTTCAAAAAGAAATCAAGGAACAGGTAAAACAAGATGTTGAAATACAAATTCAAGAAGTGGTGAATATAGATAACTTAGAAGAACAAAAAGTAGCAATAAATAAGATGGTAGATTCCTTTGAAGAACTTAATTTAATGACTAAATATTATAATTCTTCATCTCTAAGATCATTTTATAAATTCAGATATAAAAATGGAATTGTAGAATATACCTATCCTGGAGATATATTACATCTCTCTTTTAACAAAGAGCCCTTTATAATAACAAAAATGGAATTAGATTCTCTACGAACTGATGGACTAGTCAATTTAGCTGCTGTAATAAGGAACAATCCATCTTATAGTATTAGCGATTTAGGTATTAAAATTTATGAAAGGATAAAAAATGTTTTCGATAAAAACGAATTAAACCTAGATGTTTCTGAGCAAAGAAACGTAAGCGATTAATAATTATGGATAATAAACGACAAATAAACAGTTTTATTCCAATTGAAAATAAACTGAATGAATTTCATCATTATTTAAGAATAAACGACAGATGCATTTTTTCGGCAAAATTTGGTGATGGGAAGAGTTATTTTCTATCCCAATTTATGAGTCAATATAAGGATAAATATTTTTTTATACCAATCTATCCAGTAAACTATCAGGTTGCAGAAAACAAAGATATCTTTGAATATATAAAAAGAGATATACTCATTCGCTTACTTATGGCTGATGAAACTGAAATAGATGATTTAGAAATAAGCGAAAGTTTATTTTTTTCTGAAGCATGTTTCTCTTTAAATTTATCA
>NZ_JAIXHZ010000218.1:0-4567 GCF_043392705.1 Dysgonomonas sp. Shenzhen-Wh21 | reverse complement strand
AAAAAGTTTAGACTCTCGCCTATACTCTGTAGTTGGTGCTGCAGGCGAGTTATTTGCTATAAGACGTGATTTGTTTGAATGTATTCCAAATGATACAATTCTTGATGATTTCGTCTTGTCTCTAAAAATAGCAGAAAAAGGTTATCGCATAGCATATTGCTCCAAAGCATATGCTATGGAATACAGCTCCGATTCGATGATAGAAGAAGAAAAAAGAAAAGTAAGAATTGCAGCAGGAGGACTACAAGCTGTATGGAGATTACGTCCTTTACTTAATATTTTCAGATATGGGATACTAAGCTTTCAGTACATATCGCATCGCGTTTTGAGATGGACCATAACCCCTTTGGCTCTTTTTGCTCTATTACCTCTTAATGTATTACTTTGCATACAAACCTACCCAACTTGTACATTACCTGCTATACTATTAATATTACAAGTTATTTTCTACTCATTAGGTTTTGTAGGATATACACTTGCTAAAAAGGAAATAAAAAATAAGGTGCTGTTTATTCCATATTATTTTCTTTTTATGAACTTAAATGTCATAAGGGCATATTCTTATTTAAAGAAAAGAAGTAATACTGGAATATGGGAAAAGGTTAAAAGAAAATCTACTCAAAATAGTTGAATTGCAGATATAAAAATACCAAGTAAGAATCTAATTATACACGTTCACTACATTTATTACAACTCCCTTTTATTAATATCTCACATTCGTCAGATTTAAATCCTTCCGGTAAGTTATACTTTTTTAAAGATATATTATCGAGACAAGTTATTGAATGACAGCTTTTACAATAAAAATGAGCATGATCTTTTTTATTGACTGAAAGATGAACATCATTCAGTACATATTTTGTTATGTTATCAACTGTAATTTTATGTATAATTTCAGTCTCCAATAATGTTTGAACAGTACGATAAAAAGTTATGCGATCGTAAAGATCTCCCATCTCCATCTTTATATCACCCTCGGTTAAAGAAATACTCTTCTTTTGGAAAATATTAATCAGCATAACTCGCTGAGCTGTTTTCTTTAAACCCTTATTTCTGAGTATATCTATTGCATTCATAATATCAATATTTATAGGTAAACAAAAGTACCACAAAATCACAGACCACACAAATTGATTATATATTGATATTGAAACAGTGTTGCATTTAAATAAAATTTATATCTTTGCTGTCTCCTAGTCAAAATTCATGTTCGGTGTGAGACAATATAAAGTAAATAAAATTATCTTGGCATGGCTATTAGCGGCTATATTCATAACCCCGATTATAGTTAAGGGTATTCATATTTATAAATATGAGTGCTACGAAGAACATTGTTCACATGCTAACGATAAACATAAACCTCAACATAATAGTAATACATGTCAGGTTTGTAAACTCACTTTATCTTTATTTACTGAAGCCAGTTTTCGCATTTCGGATACAATACAAATAATATATACTAGCCAGATATATTCCTTATATCTGGAAAATGGATATAACTCGATAACCCAACTCAATTATCTACGAGCACCACCCTCTATTAAAAACATATTTTCCTCCGGGATAATTCTATCCCAACTTTATTCGTAAATTATTTTAATAAAATAAAAACAAATACTTATATGCATATCCGAATTATTCGGGTTATGCTCTTGCTCGTATTTGTATTGCCCTTGTATAGTCAACAAACAGATTCTATCAAACAGGTAGAGTTAAAAAGTATTACTATAACTGCAACATCTTATAAGACATCGAGTAAAATCAATTCAGCTCTGTCGATAGAAGTAGCAGAAAAGGATTTTTTGAAAAATCACTTTACAGGCAATCTTATACAAGCATTAGAGCATATACCGGGAGTCCGTTCTATGGATATTGGGTCCGGGTTTTCGAAACCCATGATACGGGGAATGGGATTTAATCGCATTTCTGTAACCGAAAACGGAATCAAACAGGAAGGCCAACAATGGGGTAGCGATCACGGATTAGAGATTGACGCGTTTAATATCGAACGAGTCACTGTCCGCAAAGGGCCATCCTCACTTCTCTATGGAAGCGATGCGATGGGTGGCGTAGTGGAAATAACTCAAGCTCCCCCATCCTTCGACAATCAGATTTTTGGTGAAGCTGTGGTACTAGGCAAAAGTGTAAATGAAACATTCGGTGGTTCTGTATTATTAGGCCTGAAAAAAAGTGCATGGTATACAAGGTTTCGATATTCCGAACAGCGTTTTGGAGATTATCGCATACCTACAGATACCATTGTCTATCTTACTCAGAAAATTCCAATATATAATCGGAAGTTGAAGAATACAGCCGGTATTGAGCGTAATATAAGTTCATACACCGAATACCGTAGCGGAAAGTATTACTCCAATTATTCAATGAGTAATGCCTACCAAAAAATAGGATTTTTTCCCGGAGCACATGGCATACCTGATATATCCCGTGTACAGGACGATGGAGATGACCGTAATATTGAATTACCATACAGCAGAGTAAATCATATGAAGATAACATCACGACAGCAATACGTATGGGATAAACTCATTGGATATTGGGACGTTGGATATCAGAAGAATCACAGGGAAGAGTGGAGTAAATTTCATACGCATTATGGAACACAAGCACCTCCCCATAAAGATCCGGATAAAGAATTGGTTTTCACTTTAGATACATATAGCTCTTCTATTAAGCTGAAAACAATAGCCTCAGCTACATGGGAATATAATGTCGGGCTTGATATTCAATACCAACAAAACCGTATATCGGGATATTCATTTCTTTTACCCAGATACAATAGATTTACCAGTGGAGTATTTGGTCTTGCTACATGGCGACCATCACAGCAGCTTAGCTTTAGTGGAGGTATTCGCTACGATCATGGGAATGTAGACATATCAGCATATAATGATCCTTATCTTGAAACATATCTGCAGGTAATGGGATATGACAACGAACTGATAAAGCAATATAAGTGGCGTAGCTATGCTGTAAATCGCAACTTTGGAGACTTTTCGGGATCGCTCGGTATTATATGGAATCTGAATATATATCATCTTATAAAGGCGAATATAGGACACAGTTTTCGGCTTCCCGGTGCGAATGAGTTAGCAGCAAATGGAGTACATCATGGTACGTTCAGACACGAGCAAGGAGACCCTTCTCTTAATTCGGAAAGAGGATGGCAGCTGGATGCATCTTACTTGTATGAAAACAAGAACATTTCTTTTTCCATCACTCCATTCTTTAGCTGGTTTAGTAATTACATTTTTCTGAAACCAACAGGCGAATGGTCTGTACTTCCTCATGCGGGACAGATATATCGATATACGGGTGCTGAAGCTATTTTTGCAGGAACGGAGATATCTTTCAGTATAGACTTGTTCCCACATCTGAATTATTCTTTCACAGGTGAGTACGTATATACTTACAACCTTGATGAGAATACTCCTTTAAGTTTCTCGCCACCGGCATCTATGCGAAATACAATAACATGGAAAAGGAATCAATTCCACATACATGCTGAATTGTATAGTATTGCCAATCAAAATAGAGTGTCAAAGAACGAAAGTACAACATCAGGAACCAATTTAATTAATCTCGGAGGAAATATAAGTATTCCGATATATAACACAATGGTAGATATCAGTTTATCACTGCGGAATCTATTGGATACTAAATATTATAATCACTTAAGTTTTTACAGAAAAGTTGAAATTCCCGAACCGGGGCGCAACTTTCAATTATCAATTAAAATACCTTTTAAAAGTAAATTAAAATGAGAACAATTATTAAAATCCTATTCCTATCAATTATTAGTATAATAACATCTATATCATTTACTTCTTGTAGTAATGATAACGAAGGAGATACAACTCCACCTGTGATCAATCTAACTGCTCCGACAGAAGGCGCTGTATTAAAGATTGGATCAGATATTCATTTCGACATGGAATTATCCGACAATGAAATGTTATCTTCTTATAAAGTAGAGATACATAACAACTTTGATGGTCATAATCATACAAAATCATTAAAAGCCGAAGACGCTACTACCGCATTTGCTTTTCAGAAAACATGGAGTGTAGCCGGACAAAAAACAGCAAAAATACATCATCATGAAATAATCATACCGGAAAATGCAACCCCTGGTAATTATCACTTGATGGTATATTGTACAGACGCCGCCGGGAACGAATCGTATGTTGCACGTAATATTGTATTAAGTCACGACGGAGAAGATGATGATCATGATCACTAGATAAAAGCCTCTTTATAATTAAAACCTCAGTATAGCTCAATAAAGTATACTGAGGTTTTCTTCTGCACTCAACAATTTTATTTACAGCAGAATAAACTCTTATACAATAACTTAACAAGTATTTTATTTGTAATTCAGATTCTAAATCAAAGAAAAGGTTAGTTTAGATACGCCATTTCCAATCTCAATAGAAGATTTTGTTTTATCCAAATCACGCCCATTTACTTTACTCTTATGGGCATTAGCTGGTACGATAACCGTTGCGCTGCATCCTACAGGAAGTGTAACATTCATTTTCAACACAGC
>NZ_JAIXHZ010000217.1:0-20850 GCF_043392705.1 Dysgonomonas sp. Shenzhen-Wh21 | reverse complement strand
ATATCAAAATAATCGAATAGCCAATCGGGTAAAAAGGCCCGTAAAACTTCTGTTGAATCCAATCTTTTTTTACAAAGATAGAAATTTTGAGAAGTTATCAACCGACTTTTAGACTTGAGCCAGAATAGGATGACAGACGACAGAAAGTGCCGTATGTTTATTCTCAGATATTTTTTTAGTGTAAGGATCTGAATTTCTGAATTACTAGAGTTGAGCTACGAATAATTTGTTGTAAAAATAAAATAATAGTTTTCCTCAGATAAAATAGATTAGTATTTTTACATATTACTCTATTAATAATTTGGACTATGAGGAAAGTTATTATTATGTTTTTACTGTGCTCATCCTTTAACTATTCATATTCTCAGTTTAATATATTGGAAGAAGCATACAAAAAAAAGTCAGAAAAGAAGCTTGAAGATTTCTTTGATCATTGGCGAAAAGATATTTTGCCAATTTCAGATAAAGAATATCAAGCCTTATTGACTACAGAGAAAGCTGTATATGATGTGTTTTATGCTTTTTATAATCCAATAGACTTGCAAAGAATTGGAAGTTCTGAGTGGGGAGATACTATATATCAGAACACAAAATATATAATCATTCAGCATAATCTTCAGTATAGAGTTCAAAATAAAGTATTTTATACTGAAGACGAGAAAATAATAATTTACAAAAAGCTATTGAAAAAGGAAGGACAAGATGGTATTGACAGTTTAAATTTACAAAAGATACCTGCTTTTGCAGAAGAAAGATTAATGAAAGAATTATTAGAGAAAGATATCATAAGCACTGATACTATTACTAATTTTAGACCGAATATTTCTTTTAGAGGTAAAGAAGTTGTATATCTAAGTCCTTCATACAATATAGAATTAACAACGTTTTTAGGTACTCGTATTAAGAAGAATAAAGAAGCTCTTAATTATTTATATTATTTGTCGGACAAAGAGGTAGCTAAAAGACAATGTTTTCTTGAAAAAAAGATAAAAATATGGAGAGGGCACTGGGGAGCATATTGGCAACTTTTGACATACCCACAAGTGTATACTATAGTCTTTGATAAAGAAATGAACTATGCTAAATTATTCTTTAGGCTTGCTTATCAAGGAGGAGAGGCTTATCTGAAAAAAGAGAATGGTAGATGGAATCTAATATCTTCTAAATTAACATGGATAGAATAATAATAGCGATAGATACTTTCTATTGTATAAAAATATAGATAATATTGAAAACCAATATAATCTAGAAAATAATATGATTAATGACTACTTTCCTATATCAAAATATACCTTGACCTCTTTTTTATTTAATCTTTTCATTAGCCAATTCTTTATCTTTTCCTGTTCATTTTTCGAAAGAGTGTTCTTCGATGTAATCATAAATATACCTGTTTTCTCGCGAGATAAAGTATCGCTTTGTTGATAAATATACGCATCAGAATATGAACAACTCTGTATCTGGGGATATAGAGGAGCCAATTCAGACAATAATTGCTTCCCTATAAAATATTGATTCTGTACACTATCTATTTTCTGTCTATAACCTGTAACTTCCAAATTAAGAAGGGCTATTTGCTGTCTTAACCTTTCTTCTTCCGATTGTGCTTTCAAGCGATCTTTAGCCATGTCGTTGTCTATAGCCAGTCCTTGCTCAATTGTTATTTTAGCATCAATTAAAGAGAATAAATTTGCCTGATCAATAATAGCTTTTTTATCGTCTTCCGTCAATGATGATCCGCCGTATACTAAATTTATTTCTTTTTTATTGGCACTAATCTCATTGTTGAGCAGGTAATTTCCTTTATATATTCCAACGTAACGTGTATATTTTTCTGCATTTGCCCTGAACTTCTCATTCTGAGACATGCGATAGCCTAAATAGATGCTCGGTAATATGATTATGATTAGAATGATAGATAATGCTTGATTGATACGCTTCTTTCTTGTTTCACTAATACTGATATCTCTGATTGGAAATTTCAGCATTTGAGAGATCAAAACCGAAGCATATGCAATACAAACTGTATTGATGGTAAATAAATAAAATGCACCATAGAAGAAAGAAAACTGAAAAGTAGCTAAGCCATATCCTGCTGTGCAGAGGGGTGGCATTAAGGCTGTTGCAATAGCTACGCCGGGGATGACATTTCCTTTTTGCTTACTGCTGATTGCTATTATACCTGCAAATCCACCAAATAGAGCAATCAATACATCGTAAATAGTCGGGCTGGTACGGGCTAGCAATTCGGAGTGGGCTGTATGAACAGGTGTAATCGTAAAATATATAGTTGATGCTATGATACTCGCTAATACTGCAAATCCAAAGTTTTTTAAAGATTGGCGAAGCAGACCAAAGTCGTGAATCGCAATGCTATAGCCCATTCCGTTAATCGGTCCCATCAATGGAGAGATAAGCATGGCTCCTATTATTACTGCCGTTGAATTGGTATTAAGCCCCACTGATGCTATAATAATAGCACAAACTAATATCCAAATGTTGGTTCCCTTGAAAGAAATTCCTTGTGTTATGGAATTGTGGATTTCTTCAAAATCTTCTGTTTGCTTTTGTAAGCTGACATAGGTCAGTATCTTTCTAATTGAATTGTACATAATGCATATTATTAGATTTTACATCTTATCACCCAATTTTATTTTTACCGAAAAGATACTTCTTTTTTGATTAATTATATATTTTTTAACCCTAATTTTTTATTCCGGTTTTATATTCTTTATTTATTACAAAGAATTAAATATTAGTCCCGATGACATTTTTCTTTTGAGAGAAATTGCCATCGGGACAATAGAACTTTAAGATCGAGGATATTATAAATCTATTTCTTTTTTATCATTTAAGACATGCTTTCCATAACGATATTGGTACAATCCCACTTCTATTTTTGTTTTGTCAGATTTCACAGGAGCAATCAATATAAAGTTCATCTTTTTCGTATCTTGGTCAATCACTTCGTTTTTGTCTCGGGTCTTTTGGTCTTCCCATGTTCCCGAATTTGCATATATACAAGGTTGCTTGTCGAGATTAGTATAAGACTTTATCATCGGTATATGAGTGTGTCCAAAGATGACAATACGAACGTTAGATAGAGCATTGCTAAAATACTGTACATCTGCTTGCTTGTCGATAAATTCTGTTCTCAGACTACCTACTATTGCTTCGTCGATATTTGTCATAACAATAGCATTGTTGTATCTCAACCGACGATTCCAATTGGCCTGTGTAAACAAATTATTGTATAGTTTCATTTGGATACTTCCATCAGTTGAGCTGTTATATGGCAGAATGTCGTTTATCGAATAAGCCTTTGTGTAGTTCCCTACATTTGTTGTGATAATAGGGTCACTGAAATTGTCCTTCACATAAATAAGCCCTTCCATTACTTCCTTCCACAGGTTATAATAAATGAATTTACTTTCTTGTTCGGCATTACCTGGGTTATTTTGTACTACTTCAGGAACTTTGGTTGCTGCTTCAGGAGTAGTGGGATCGGTAAACGAGTTGGCTGCAATACGAGCAAAGAAATAACCCGGAGGTAAAGTTGCACCCGGAGCTTCGCTCTCATTAGCATTTGGTGTTATCGCATTAAAGAAATCGTACCGATGGCTGTGCTCTATCGCTATCTGAGGATAACCTTCGGGATGATAAGTCCCTATTCCATATTTAGCTCCTGCATCGCGAGCTTGGTTCACTCCCGGCATTGCAATATCGATATTCTCGGCTGTGAATCCCATGTCGTGATTACCCGGAATATAGGTGAGTTTTATCTTACCATCTTTAATTATTCCGTTCAAAATATCAAAAACATTCTTATTTGCTGCTACAGACTTTCTTATAAAGTCGGCCTGCGAACCACCACCATAAGGATTTACACGTGTAGGAATATACCATTCGTCCAGTATATCGCCATTAAGAACAAGTTCTTTGATAGTCGTTGACGACCTTACTTCAGTTAAGAATTCTTCTAAACGTTTGAGGTGTTTCACATTTTCTGAGTAAGACAAATCATTTCCTAGATGCAAGTCGCTAATAACGACAATCTTGTTTCGTCCGTTGATATTCCCGTTGCTGATACTGTCAAATGGATTTGAGGTAATCTCTTCGTCAGTATTATTGCATGAAACCAAACTAAAGGGAAAGGTTGCAGCAATAAGTAAAAGTAAATAATAAATTTTTTTCATCGTATAATAAGTATTAGTGATAAATTTTTTAAGCAGTTTAATTCATTCGGGTGTTTTCTAATATCGATTCTCTCTAATTTAAGTATTGCTGGTATACCGAATATATGCTATTATTGCCAGGGAGTAGCAACACACAATTGGATATACAAATCTATGCAATATCAGAACTTGCGATGTTTCATATTTACAAAACCGCTGTCTTATATTTACAAATGTTATAGTTTAATTTTGTTGATTGGCAATATGAAAATTCCTTAAAGAGCTCTGTATTTAGACAATATTAAATTTATATGTCTTACAGGAAGCTATTTTATAAAAATTACAGTTAAAGATATATCCGATAACATATTTTGTGTTTTTAACGAAATTTCCCTTTCAATATCCTATAATTATTGCCTTTGTGGGCATGAAAAGTTAAAATTAAAACTTACTTTTGCAGAAGAAAGGTCCAAAAAGTATTTTGAAGACGAGACTATTTAATTTACCAGACCTGTAATATTTCAAATTTGCTTACATTATTAGGATTTCTTTTTTACAGTTAAAGTGAAAAACAAGTAAATGAATGTAACTTCATTCATATCATTCTCTTATTACATTTAATTATTACGCATAATGCAATATCTATATATAGCTACAGTCTTTGCTGGTGCGCTTGTATGTTTGCTTGCCTCGCTATTGTTAGTTGTTCGCCGTAAGACCGGAGAACGTTCTCGTGTAATTCTTGCGGTCATAGTCTTTTTCTCTGTTTTTAATTATATTCCACGTTTTATTGCGCTTTGCAACGGGGTAGTTCCCGATTTCGTAGTTTCTGCAAAATTATTGTTGGTGGCAAACTTTATGGTTGTATCTTACATTATGTATCCTATAGAGGTGATTGCTCCCGGCTGTTTAAATTTTTGGCGGATAATAAAGCTATATTCTCTTTGGCTGTTTTTGCTGGGTGTTTATCTTGTTACCTCCCGCACCGGTATGCACTATACTCCATATAATACGCTTCTGGAAATGTTGCCCGATGCTCACCGATTTGAGGTCTGGTTTCGTCTTTTACTTGCATTGTTGATATTTCTCCCGGGACTGTTTGTCTTTTTTGTTCATCGTACAAGACGCTACAATAACACCGATTATATTTGGTTGAAGAAATACTCGATTACACTTTTTATAAATATTCTGGCATATGTTCTGATCTTGATGTTTAATCACCCTATAATGAATATTTCGTACTATTATATTAGTGTCGGGTGTAGTCTCTATATTGTTTACATGGAGCTGTTCGATCGTCTGATCGGAAAATCAGTTCTTGAGAAAAATACTGAAGAAAAAGGTGTACATCCTGAAGAAGCTACAGTAGAAGATGTGCAGTCATCCTCATGTCCTGAGCAAAAAAATACGATCTTGATTGATAGATTAGATGCATATATGAAGAATAAATATGCATGGCGAGATCCTTATTTATCTCTTAATATGTTAGCCTCAGAACTTTTTACGAATCGTACAACTCTGGCGCAAGTTATGCGCGAAAATGGCTACGAAAGCTATACACACTATATTAATAAACTGCGCATTGAGGATTTCTTGCAACAAATAGAATCAGGGCAATATGTTAATTATCAAGAAGCTTTCTTTTTTGTCGGATTTCGTTCGCGTAGCACCGCTTTACGTAATTTCAGACAACTAACAGGAATGATTCCTTCCGAGTATTTTCAAAAGAAAAATATTCAGATAAACGAAGGTAATGTGATCCATCATTACTGATTTTCACGTGTTAAAAATATAAGGAAGTGTTTTTCAATTAAATGAATAACACTTCCTTATATTTTTTTATAATAAATTTATTCTATTACAAGCTCTCAAGCATTCTTTTTATAACGGTCTGTGCTGATATCTCACGGTTCGCCGCCTCTTGAATAACAATAGACTGAGGGCTTTCTATAACATCGTCACTTACAATCATATTACGGCGTACAGGTAGGCAATGCATAAAATAAGCATTGTTAGTAAGTGCCATTTTCTCACTGGTTACTGTCCACGACATATCTTTGCTTAGTATCTTTCCATAATTCGGATCGGTATACGCAGCCCAGTTTTTAGCATATACAAAGTCAGCTCCGGCCAGCGCCTTATCCTGATCGTATTCAACTTTAGCACCACGTACAAATTTAGAGTCTAACTCATAGCCTTCAGGGTGAGTGATAACAAAATCAACATCTGCCTCGTTCATGAAATCGGCGAAAGAGTTAGGGACAGCCTGTGGCAATGCCTTGGGGTGTGGAGCCCATGTTAAAACGACTTTTGGACGAGCTGTTTTCTTATATTCTTCGATTGTAATTAGGTCGGCAAATGCTTGTAGTGGATGACCTGTAGCAGCTTCCATACTGAAGACAGGTTTTCCCGAATATTTTATAAACTGATTGAGAATCTTTTCTTGATAATCATCTTCTTTATTCTCGAACTGCGCAAAAGCACGCACACCAATGATATCACAATAACTGCCCATTACAGGAATTGCCTCTAATATATGCTCCGATTTGTCACCATCCATAATCACGCCTCGTTCTGTTTCCAGCTTCCACGCTCCTTGATTAATATCAAGTACCATCGTGTTCATACCCAGATTCATTCCGGCTTTTTGTGTACTTAGGCGGGTGCGTAAGCTTGAGTTGAAGAAAACCATTAGCAGGGTTTTGTTTTCTCCAAGCTTCTTATAAGCAAAACGATTTTTCTTTATTTCCAGAGCTTCCTTTATTGCAGCATTTAGGTTGCCCAAATCTTTTACATTGGTATAAGTTTTCATTATGTTGTTTGTTATTGTATTCAAATTAAAGGTACAAAGTTAAATCTTATTCTTTGGATATATCTCTTTTTTCTCTTTTTCTGTCGTATACCTTTTTGCTCTTATGCACATTTGCTGTACGTCGCCACCCCGGCGATTGAGATAATTCATCTTCCCGGTCTGCTTTTTTTACAGCTTTTATATAATCCTTTATAGATATTTTACCTGCTGTTTTCTTCTTTTTCTTCATGACAAGAATTTAACTGTTATAGAAATATTTTTATCCGCTTGTTTATGTATATGATAAAAACGGATAAAATAATTGATAAAAATAGAATAACTCCGAAACGGATGATTGTATAAGGCATGCTTATATCCCATAGCTTAATAATGACAAAGTAATGAATAAAATATATTGCAGAGCCTAATGAACCTAAATAAGTAAGATATGTATTAGGCATTCTATAGCTCGAATGCTTAAATACAAATATTATTAAAGCAGGACAACAAACAATGAGCGACAGGTAGGTATCTCGTACAAGACACATATCTCTGGCACATGAAGATTCAATACATAATGTGATAAGGCTTAATACAATGAGAGCCACCAAGGTGGTATCTCTTGATTTAAAAATTAAGTTTTGTGTATGAATATAATAACCTAAAAAAATAAAAGGAAATCCAACAAAAAAGCCATTTCTTACGATGTGTATATTTCCCTCTCTCAATGGTTCGCAGAAGACACCAATTGAGAAAATGAGAATCGCCAAGACTAGAAGAACAGTATCATTCTTTATAAATTTCTTTGCGATATATAGTAAGAGAGTTCCATAGACCAGAGCGATTACATACCATAAATGTAATATGCCTAAAGTGATATATTCGAGGAAGAGCGAGGCTGTAATGGGTGGCTGATCTATATTCAATAGTATGTAAAAAGCCGACCATACGGCATATATTATCAATAGATGTCGGATATACTTTTTTAAGGCTTTCGAATTATCAATTTTTTTTGCAAGGTAATATCCGTTTATAACAAAGAAACAAGGTACTGCAATCCGTGCGATACCTTGCGATATTAGCCAGTTGAGCAAAGGGTATGTAGCTGATAATGGGCCTATGTGTATTGTTATTACCAATATACTTAGAAATACCTTGAAATAATCGAGTGTAAAGTTTCTTTCCATTATCGGTACTAAATCAAAGCCTAATATCTCTTATGACCTGGTTTGTCCATTACCATCTATCAGCCATTTA
This sequence comes from Dysgonomonas sp. Shenzhen-Wh21, assembly GCF_043392705.1. Taxonomy (NCBI): domain Bacteria; kingdom Pseudomonadati; phylum Bacteroidota; class Bacteroidia; order Bacteroidales; family Dysgonomonadaceae; genus Dysgonomonas; species Dysgonomonas sp. Shenzhen-Wh21. Next base: position 12,627 of record NZ_JAIXHZ010000217.1, on the reverse strand, counting down.
TAGGTGCATAACTCCTCTAATGCCATAGGCCCTCGGGCATGCATCTTTTGAGTACTGATACCTATTTCTGCTCCCAGTCCGAATTGTGCTCCATCGGTAAATGCCGTAGATGCATTGGAATAGACACAAGCTGCATCTACCATTTTTTCAAAAAGCTTGATAGCTTCAGCATCCTCACTGATGATGGCTTCACTGTGTTTCGAGCTATATTTGGATATATGGTTGATTGCTTCTTCTATATCTGTTACTGTTTTGATAGACATCTTATAGTCGAGAAACTCTGTGCCGAAACTTTTTTCGTCAGCCTTCTTTAATTGGTCGTACGAGTAGTATGAGAACAGTGCTTCGTATGCATGTTTATCTGCATAGATAATAACGTCTTTCTTGTCAAGGTCTTCGCACAGATAGTGTAAGTCATCGAGTCTTTCTCTATCTATAACAAGGCAATCGAGGGAATTGCAGACACTCACTTTTCTGATTTTAGCATTGGTAATAATATCCTTTCCTTTCCTGACATCCCCATCTTTATGGAAATATGTGTGACAAACACCTGCACCTGTTTCTATCACAGGAATTCGAGAATTCTCACGAACATAGTTTATCAGCTCTTGCCCGCCACGAGGTATAATAAGGTCTACATAGTTGCGGGCATTCATTAATGCTTCTGTTGCAGTCCTGTCGTTAGGCAATAGTGTACAGACATTCGGATTGATTCCATTTGCGTCCAATACGTTTCTTATCAAATCAATTATGGCTTCATTCGAAAAACGAGCGTCAGAGCCGCCTTTTAGTATGCAGGCATTTCCAGATTTGAGACAAAGCGAGAATACGTCGAAACTGACATTCGGACGTGCCTCGTATATGATACCTATCACTCCGAAAGGCACAGTCACCTTTGATAGGTTCAGTCCGTTGGGCAGTGTTTTCTGCATTAGGGCTTTTCCTACAGGGGAGGGGAGTGATGCTACATTGCGGATATCTTTCACAATATCCATTATCCGTTGCTCATCGAGTAGCAAGCGGTCGTATTTTGGATTACTTGTATCCATTCTTTGCAAATCTTTCTGATTCTCTGCAAGAATGTAATACATCTTCGATTCGGTTTCTTTTGCAATAGCTTCCAGTATTGCGTTTATTTCTTTTTCTTCCAATAAGTTAAGACTCTTACTAGCCTCTGCAACTAACTGGAACGTATTCTGGTGATAATCGTCCATTTTTATTTTTCAATATATAAATAGTCGTAATGAATTATTGCCTTTTTATTATTTTTCCCTATTACTTCTTTGGCTTTTTCGCTGCTATATGCAGTTTTTCCAATGCCAATCAATTTCCCTTTTTCATCCATGATGCGCACTACATCGTCAGCCTCGAAGTTACCAATAATTTTGGTTACACCAACAGGAAGTAGGCTGACAGCCTTGTCTCCCAAGAGTACCTCTTTAGCATTTGGGTTGACGTATATTTCTCCTTTGGTAAACCCTTCGGAGTGAGCAATCCATTTTTTTATACTTGTTGTTTTCTTTGTAGAGGGGATAAAGTGCGTGGAAATCACATCTTTCCCTTTTATAAGGTCTACAAGTATATTGTCTCTACGCCCGTTGGCTATTATTACTTCAATTCCCTCTTCTGCAGCTTTGCGTGCAATATTATACTTGGTAGTCATTCCACCACGTCCGGTAGATGATTTGGAAGACTGTATACAGTCTTCTATATTGTCTTTTGTAATATCTATCTTCTTAAATATCTCCGATTTAGGATCGGACGGATTGCCATTATATATACCGTCGATATTGCTCAGTATGATTAGTTTTTCGCAGCCCATCATTGTGGCTACCAGTCCCGACATCTCATCATTGTCTGTAAACATAAGTCCGGTAACAGAAATGGCATCGTTCTCGTTGACTATCGGTATGACTTTATTTTCCAACATCACAGACATGCAATTTCGTTGATTAAGATAATGTCGTCTGGTTGAAAAATCTTCTTTCGTCGCTAATATCTGTCCGCAGGTAATATTCTGTTGATGAAACAAGTCTGAGTAACGGTTTATCAACCTTACCTGTCCGATGGAGGAATATAGTTGACGGGCAGAAATCATATCTAACTTAGACTTGACTTTAATCTCTGATTTACCTGATGCTACAGCACCCGATGATACAAGAATAACCTCGACACCACTTTTGTGCAGCTCTGCAATCTGGTCTACCAGTGCAGACATACGTGTGACATCTAATGTCCCGTCTTTTCGGGTTAATATCTGACTTCCTATTTTTACAGTAATACGCTCTTTCATTAGAAGAATATCAAAAAAAACAAAGTTAAAATTTTATTTCAGGTAAAATGATAGATAAAATAGAAAATAGGCGTTAAATTGCTTGCTATCTTTTCTTTTTGTGCTTGTAGTGCCTTAAAATGATTTTGAGTGTTTCTCTAAATGGTTTATATATAGGTAGTTATTTATAAAAGGTGACAAAAGTAACAGTTTTTGACGTTGTTTCTGATGTCACTTTTCTACTACAGCTTTGTACAGCAGACTTTATACTATATATGATAAAATTTATTGAAAAATTGTATGCTTATACCAACCCTTCGGGCAGATTTAGATATAATATTCTTTTTTTAGCATCAATTTTTTCGACAAAGTCCTCTGTTGCAGGTATTATGAGATCTTCATCGTCGTTCTTCACGAGGAATAGTGTGTTAATCGTTTTGTCGTCTATTTCTTCAATCGTTCCTAAATTGCCGGCAATTTTGTCTACTACCGAAAATCCAATAAAGAAGTTCCACGAATAGTCTATATCATCATCCGATTCTTCTTCAAAGTATTTACGAGGAAAAAATACTTCCAGTCCCGACATTTGCATTACCTTTTCTTCACTGTCGACACCCTCAAATGTTATTAAAGCCGTTTCGCTTCCTTTGAACCGATATTCGTCTACAAAAAAAGGTACAAAGATGCCATCTATGCGGCATATCAAGTATGGGCAATCGACCCGGTCGAATATATCGTTCTCAAAAGCAAAACTTATCTCACCTTTTATTCCATGAGGTTTGATAAGTTTCCCTATTTTAAATACTTCGCTATCTTTTATCATAGCTCAGGCTTGTTTATTTTTTCTTTTGTTGGTTGCTTTTTTTTCCACCACCATTGTTGTTGGGCGTATTTCTCTGACCGAGATCCTTCATTTCAGGAAGTTTGATGTTTGAGTTCCTGATATCGATCTTATGACCCGATAAATCATAAAGGTCAAGGAATATTTTGTGATCTTCAACATCTTTGTTCCACTGTATATATGATTTTTTCATATGAGTGGCAACCAGCAAAATGAATTGTTCTTTTTCTTTGGGATCTTCTATCGATACAGCCATCTTAGCCATCTTTTCCAATGTTTTACCATAATGGCGGTATTGCATGTCGGGACGACTATATTCTATTTTTCCGGGCTTGGTGTTCAAGTCTTCTTTCTTAACTACCTCGTAAGGATAATCTATATCCAGCTTAAAGTCGGACATAATAGCCAAGTGATCCCATAAGATGTGCTTGAAATCGTTTACATCACGAAGGTGTGGAAACATATTTCCCATAATGTTTATTATAGTATCTGCACAGCGTTTGCGTTCGTTTCGGTCAGGTATTGCAAGACAATAGTCGACCATATTTTGTATATTCCTTCCATATTCAGGAAGAGTAAGTTTTTTTAACTGAGTGTTATACTCCATTTGTAAATGTAATATATGTATAAATAAAAAGGTAAGTAATTAGATATCCACAAAGGTACGAAATAATTACTTACCTCTATAAATTAATTTTCTTACTTCGCCGTTTCTGCTATTTTTTCGGGAGCAGACAATGTCTTTTTGTACAATTCTGTATTCCCGAGAACTTCTATTGCTTTATCTACGTCAGCATCATGTTTAAGAGAATAAAGTTTCTCCCCACGCTGATAATAATAACGTTTAACAATGGCTGAGTTTATCTGTTTCATTATATCTTCTTTGAAAGTTTCCAAGTCCCGATCAAGGTTCGGGATAAGTTTTGCTTCCAAAGCCTTAAACTCATCATTGGCATATTTCATATAGCCTTCAAACTCCATTACCTCTTTTAGTGAAGCCATTGATTTTTCGCTCATGCGATCGTATTGAAAATCTTTGGATTTAACGAACTTCTTAAAGTCCTCATAGTCTTCGTTAGATATAGAAAACTTTTCAGGCGATTCGATCGATTTATGTCTTACTACCCAATCTGTAACCCAATCGAAAACGATATATTGATTTTCGAGGTAATAGGTGATATTTGGGGTTTTAGGTTCATTCATTACAATATCGGGAGTAACACCTCCGCCGTCTCTTACCTGACGTCCTGCTTGGGTGTAAAATACAGTGGTGAGACTATCTGGTATACGTCCCACACTACCATCAGCATTTCTGTGGGAATAATCTATTGCTTGTACACATCTGCCACTGGGGATGTAGTACTTAGACGAAGTTACTTTTATTCCGCCTCCATAAGGAACTTCACGTGTTACTTGTACCAATCCTTTTCCGAATGTGCGTTCGCCAAGAAGTACAGCCCTATCCATATCCTGTAATGATCCGGCTACAATTTCGGCAGCAGAAGCAGAGCCTCTATTCGTTAAAACGATAATAGGTATTTCTGTATCTATTGGTTCCAATGTCGTGCGGTATGTCCTATCAGTCTGTTTTAGTTTTCCTTTGGTAGACAGCACAACTTTTCCTTTCGGCACAAACATATTTACAATCTGAACCGCTTCTTCCATGATTCCTCCACCATTTTGGCGTACATCGAATATAAGGGATTTAGCGCCTTGTTTCTTTACCTCTAGGAATGCATTTTTTACTTCAGCAGCACTTTTGTCGGTAAAGGTGCTAAAACTTATATATCCTATAGTAGGAGTTACCATACCATAGTATGTAATAGGATCCATAAGAACTTTCTCGCGTACAACCTTGAGCGTTAAAGGTTTTTTCTCGCCTTTGCGTTCTACCTTTACTTCTATTGTTGTTCCCGGTTGCCCTTTTAGGTTATTGCTTACAAAACTGCTCAATGTGCGCCCAAATACCTCTCCGGGTACAGAGTCGCAGGTAGTCATATCTTTTCCGTCTATCTCCAAGATTACGTCCCCCGCTTTCAATCCGGCTTTTGCGGCGGGCTTGTCTCCGTATGGTTCTATAATAGTAACTCGTCCATCCTTGAAAGATACGATGGCTCCAACTCCGGCATATTCACCTGTTATTTGCGTGCTAAACTCTTTCATGTCATCCTCATTGTAGTATTCTGTATAAGGATCAAGTGTGCCTAGCATATTGTCTATACCTGTGCGTATTGTTTTATTTATGTCGAGGCTATCGACATAGAACATATCCATCTCGCGGACTACACTGTTGAATATTTCGATGTTCTTATTTATATCAAAATAGCGTTGTTGCTCTTGGTTCTTTCCCTGATTACTTTGTGCATGGGCAAAAGTAGCCCCCAAAAGTACTGAGAATGTGAAAAATGCAATTAAACGGTTTCTCATTAGACTGTAATTATATAAAATGTTTTGTATTCCATTATTTTACGCAAAGGAAATACTTTTTTTATAAATAAATAAAATTACGATGGTTATATATCTCTTATTTTTAACAAAAAACGTAAAAGTGTAGAAATTTCGGGATAGTGAACTAAATAAATAAACAGATCGTTATATTTCTTTTTGTTTACTTGCTTATTAAAGTAAAATTCAGCGCCTGAGATTTTTCTTTCAATACTTTCACAAGCTCTAGAATGAAAAAGGAGGGACAAACATTGAAGACAAATACAAATGTGAATAGTTTATTACATCTCCGTATATCATCAGGCACTGAATTTAATCTTTATTTTTATTTAATGTGAGTATATTTTTAGTATTACCAATAATTTCTTAGCACAATCCTTCCGGGCAGAATGTTCGTTTTCGTTTTTTTATAATTCATACGTGCAATATAATGACTCTGGGCTACAGAGCTATAGACATCATTAGTTTACGTAACTCCTCATTCCGGGCTTTTCGGATGAATACAACTAAAATTTCATGTTTTACGTGAATATATGACAATATGATACAAAATGCTATATTTCTTATTCTAATAAAATGACATGTTTTATAGCAATGTAATTGATTATTGCTGTAGTTTTTAAAGTTGTATCGTTTGTTGCTACAAATATATTATTTATAATTCATATTGCAATTTTTTATTTGATTTTGCCCTGTTTTATTCTTTTTATTTAATGTAATGGTTTGTTTATTATATGGTTGTGTTGTTGTTAATCTTTATTAACGATAAAATTTGAGATGTTAAACCGTTGGCAAACTCATTCCTGTGATCTTTCTGTACAAGTCGAGCGCATATACGTCTGTCATACCCGATACAAAGTCTAAAACGGCAAGAATTCGTTGATATAATGTTGGTGCGTCTTTTTCATATTGTTCCGGTATACGGCTAAGAATCAATTTTGAATATTTTGCATTCGGTTCTTCCACAGCCGATATAAATGTGTCGAGCAGGAATCCAATGATACGATGTCCGGCCAGCTCTATGTCTACTACATCTTTTGTTTTATATATCTTTTTATAGCTAACGTCTGTAGCTATTTGGTAAGCATTGTTCGGCAATGGAGAAATACATTTTATTAATGGTTTTTCAAACCTGCCATCCAGAATACTCTGTTCGTTTTCCAGAAACACATTCGAGCATTCATCTACAAGTAAACCGATAACGCTTGAACGAAGATATGCAATTTGCTCATTAATATCGCTGACTACGTGCAGCGTTTTCTGCATTTTCTTTTGCTTTTCTTCCGGAAAGAAATTCAAGAAGAGTTCTATTGTTTGCTCAGTTGTTAATAATCCTAATTTGTGAGCATCTTCTAAATCCATTATTTTATAACAAATATCATCGGCAGCCTCTACGAGATATACTAAGGGATGTCTCGCGTATTTTAACGGATCTTCTTGAATGCAGTGCATGCCCAATTCGTTTGCTATTCTTTTGAAATCTTTTTCTTCCGCTTCAAAAAAACCGAATTTGCCGGCTCCGTTTGCAGCGATGGAAGAGTAGGGGTACTTAACGATTGAAGCTAGCATAGAGTAGGTCATAACAAAACCGCCTCTTCGTCTGCCATTAAACTGATGTATAAGCAGACGTATTGAGTTCGCATTGCCTTCAAAGTTTATAAAATCTTCCCAACGTCCACCTTCTTTTATTATTTTCTCTTTTAGCCGCATGCCTTTGTCTTCAGAAAAATAGCTCGTGATGGCTGTTTCACCTGAATGTCCAAAAGGTGGATTACCCAGATCGTGAGCAAGGCAACCGGCAGCAATGATAGAGTTTATTTCTTCGAAATCGGCCGGCGAATTTGGATACTTTTTTCTCAGTTCTTTACCGACAATGACACCTAAAGAGCGCCCTACACAAGAAACCTCGATGCTATGGGTGAGCCTGTTATGCACAAATATACTACCCGGAAGAGGAAAGACCTGTGTTTTGTTTTGTAAACGACGGAAAGGTGCTGAAAAGATTAGTCTGTCATAATCTCTTTGAAAATCAGTTCTATCATGATGTTTGTCATCATGGTATTCTTCCATCCCGAATCGTTTTGCCGAAAGCAGTTGTTGCCAGTTCATACTTTAATTAGTTTGAGAATCAAAGATAAAGTTTTTTCAGTTATTTTAATGTACGAACATAAGTTATAATACTTCTTAAGTCTTAGGATTGTTTTGTTCTGGTTTTAGAAAAAAAAGGTATATTTGAAGTTAAATTCAACCATTTCAGAGGGCTCTTTTAATTAGGCACTTTATCTTAGCTTTAATAATGAAAACAAATCCGGATAAAATAAAACAAAGAGTACAAACTCTTGTTGTTGCTTGTGGTATTGTTCTGATGATAGGCAAATTTACAGCCTACGTTTTGACTAATTCTGTTGGTATTCTTACCGATGCAATGGAAAGTATTGTAAATATAGTTGCCGGTTTTATCAGCCTGTATGCCATACATAAAGCAGCCAAGCCCAAAGATCAGGATCATCCGTTCGGGCATGGTAAGATAGAACTAATATCTGCTTCGATAGAAGGAATATTAATCATTTTGGCAGGAGGGTTGATTATCTATGAAGGTATTGCAAGATTGTTTACCCCATCTGTAATAGAAAAGCTGGATATTGGTATTGTCGTTATTGCTGCTGCGGGTATTGTAAATTATATACTTGGTTATTATAGTATTCATCAGGGGAAAAAATATGATTCTATAGCACTTGTTGCAGGAGGGAAGCATCTCCAATCGGATACATATTCTACGATTGGGCTTGTTGCAGGTTTGTTGATCCTCTATTTCACCGGCTTGGTATGGATTGATAGTGCTCTTGCAATTATTTTTGGTGGAATAATTGTTTTTACAGGAATAGGTATTTTGCGTAAAACGATACAAAATCTGATTGATACGGCAGATATTGTTGCATTGGAGAAAATAACCAAATCGATAAATGAAAATAGAAAGGATGATTGGATTGATATTCACAATCTGAAGGTGTTAAAATCAGGAAGCGATTTTTTTATAGATTGTGATCTCACTCTGCCGTGGTATTATAATATAGATCAGGGACACTCTTCTTGCGAAGAATTAAGATTGAGTCTTATCGAGTTATTCCCTCAGCATACGTTGATATCTATACACTCCGATTCGTGCTTGGAGAAATATTGCTCAGTTTGCCGAGTTAAAGACTGTCCATATAGAAAAGAAGCTTTTAAAGAAATAACACCTTTTACAAAAGAGGCATTGACAACTGCCGAAGAAAGTTAATGGATCATAAATTTATTTTTATTTGTCGCTTTTTATCTGTTGATTATTAGTCTCTTGCGTGTTTAGTATTCTACTCTTTTTATTTACTCCTTAGCTGATAGTTACTAAAAAAACTAACTTTGCATTCGTTTTTACAAAGTAACTCTTCGCCGATGAAAATCGATAAGACCTATACCGTATCCTTAGTTGTTGCCATTGCTTTTTTTATGCAGGGGCTTGATACCACTGCCGTAAATACAGCCATTCCCGCTATGGCTCGGTCTTTCAATACAGATGTTGTACATCTCAGTGCGGGTATTACTTCCTATCTGATTGCATTAGCTATCTTTATTCCTGTAAGTGGTTGGATTGCCGATAGGTATGGCACACGTAGAGTTTTTTGTACATCCATCGTTTTATTTATCACTGCTTCAGCTTTATGTGGTATGTCTCAGACATTGACACAGTTCGTTATATTCAGAATATTTCAAGGTATGGCAGGTGCAATGATGACTCCCGTGGGAAGGCTTGCTGTACTTAAATCGGTAACGAAAGACAAACTGGTAACAGCAATGGCATACATTGTATGGCCTGCGCTTGTCGCGCCTATTTTAGGGCCGGTAGTAGGAGGGTATCTTACTACTTATTGGACTTGGCATTGGATCTTTTATCTAAATATTCCTATTAGCATAATATGTGTGATTCTTGCTTGGCGTTTTATTCCAGAAGAAGAAAAAAGCAACTCTCCTAAGAAACGGTTCGATTTAGTTGGCTTTGTGCTCAGTGGTTCAGCCTTAGTTGGGTTTATGTATGGGGTGGAACTACTTAGCCGCAGGGAAGTGCCGTACTATGTATCTGTACTACTTGTACTGGTTAGTATCTGTTTGCTCCTGTTTAATGTTCGCTATTCGAAACATATATCAAATCCTCTGATAGACTATTCTGTTATACGAATCCCTACCTATAAGGTAACTATATTTACAGGTTCTATTTCTCGTATGGTGATAGGGGTGGCGCCTTATCTTATACCATTGATGTTTCAGGAAGGGTTTGGGTTAAATCCATTCGAATCAGGATCATTGTTTCTGGCTACCATGGCAGGCAATCTGGCAATGAAACCCGCAACTATATGGGTGATGCGTCATTATAATTTCCGTACAGTACTAGTCGTCAATGGTTTTCTAGTCGCTTTATTTTCTTTTTTCACAGCATTGTTGTTGCCAACTACCCCTGTCGTATTGATTGTTGTTGTAATGTTCCTTTCGGGTATGTTTCGTTCCATGCAGTTTAGTGCTATTACAACTTTGGCCTTTGCCGAAATACCACAGCAGCAGATGACTGCGGCTAACACATTATACAGTACCGTGCAACAAATGTCTACAGGAATGGGGATTGCAATGGGAGCAGTATTCCTGAGATTCTCTAATATGATAAACGGATATTCAGAACATTATACTGTTGCAGATTTTCGTTTGGCTTTCATCTTTGTGGCAATACTCGGTATTGTTTCTCTATACGGTTTCACAAAATTAACTCCCGATGCCGGAGATGCTGTTCGTGTGAAAAAAAGATACCGGAACGTAGGTTAAAAATATTTTCATGCAGCTTTTTATTATTTCCAATCGTCTATTATATAGATGTCAATAGCTTTTTATTGTTGTTTAGCGGTAATTGATTTAAAATAAACATTGAAAATGTAACTGAGTAACAAAAGCGCAAGTATCACTATTTGTGCTTTTCTTTATGCTCTAAATATTTTATCTTTGTGCTTCAATTAGAATAAATCATGCAAAAAGATATAGACTTACGCATTACGCCAGAGCAGGCGTCAGATATCGAGAAAGTCAGACGCATCTATTCATCCCAGACAAGTATTCCATTAAGAGATATAAATTCGGTTCGTATTCTTCGCCGTTCTATTGATGCCCGCCAACGAAATATTTTCGTGAACCTCAAGGTAAGAGGCTACATTAATGAAGAACAAAATGATCCGGATTTCCAAACTACTTATTACCCCAATGTAAAACATTGCCCGCAGGCTATTGTTGTAGGAGCAGGGCCAGCAGGTCTGTTTGCGGCATTACGCCTTATAGAGCTGGGTGTTCGCCCCATACTCGTAGAGCGAGGTAAAAATGTTCGTGATCGTAAACGTGATACTGCTCTGATGAATCGTGAACATGTCGTGAATCCAGAGTCCAACTATTGTTTTGGTGAGGGGGGAGCAGGGGCTTATTCGGATGGAAAACTTTATACCCGAAGTAAGAAACGTGGTAATGTAGAAAAAATTCTAAATGTTTTTTGCCAGCATGGTGCTGATGCATCTGTGCTTGTTGATGCACATCCGCATATCGGTACAGATAAACTACCGGGTATAATAGAAAAAATGCGTGTGCAAATCATATTGTCAGGCGGAGAGGTTCACTTCCAAACACGCATGGATAAGCTGATTATAGAAGATGGTAGTGTAAAAGGAATAGAAACTAATACAGGAAAAATTTTTCATGGTCAGGTTATTTTAGCAACAGGACACTCAGCCCGAGATGTTTATTATATGCTATACGACCAGAAAATAAAAATAGAGGCCAAGGGATTAGCTGTTGGATTTAGAGTAGAACATCCCTCTCATCTGATCGATCAAATACAATATCATTGTGAAGAAGGACGAGGAGAATATTTGCCTGCAGCAGAATATAGTTTTGTTGTTCAGGCAGGAGGGCGAGGTGCATACTCATTCTGTATGTGTCCGGGAGGAACAATTGTGCCATCGGCAAGTGGCCCTAGACAGGTTGTAGTGAATGGTATGTCTCCATCTAACCGTGGCTCTCGTTGGTCTAACTCAGGTGTAGTGGTTGAGATTCATCCTGAAGATTTTCCTGAATATGAAAAATATAATGAATTGGCCTTGCTCAAGTTTGTAGAAGATCTGGAAGAATCGGCATGGGTACACGGAGGGAAGAGTCAAGTGGCTCCTGCACAACGATTGTATGATTTTGTAAACGGAAAGAAGAGCTCTACTTTGCCTGAAACATCATATGCTCCAGGAGTTGTGTCTTCTTCGATGCACGAATGGATGCCGAAATTTGTCGCATCTCGCTTGCAAGAAGCCTTCAAAAAAGTGGGGCAGAGCTATAAAGGATATTTGACAAATGATGCAATACTTCTGGCGGTAGAAAGCCGCACATCTTCTCCTGTACGTATTATCCGACACCGTGAAACGATGCAGCATATAGAAATAGAGGGGCTTTACCCATGTGGGGAAGGAGCCGGGTATGCCGGAGGCATTGTCTCTGCAGCAATGGATGGTGAACGATGTGCTGAAGCATTGGCAGAGAAGATGAAAAGCCTAAATTTATGATAAGTTTATTCAGTATGATATTCAAACATAGATGTTTCGGTAATAAAAGGATGATATGTCGTAAATAAATAAGGTCTATCATTTATAGTAAAAGTTGCCTCACGGTCATATGCTTTGCTGTCAGGATAATATGATGCTAAAACCCAATAATTATAAGATGAATCATACTTGTAGATGTTTCTTCCAAGTTGGATGTAGCCATTGCCTTTGTATGTAAAAGCATTCATGCAAGAATAGTATAGTCCAAAAGTATAAGGGTATGAAGCCATTTCGCTCCAAGTGTCAGATTGTATATTGTACTTCCATGTTTTACCATAAGTCGTCAGATATGCAGTGTTATCGGTAACAAATGTAGCTAAAAGGAATATATCTATATCAGAAGGAAAATTGTTTAACTTAGAATATTTTTCATTATCAAAGTCACATAACCATAATTCTTTTCTGTCTGTTATTAT
>NZ_JAIXHZ010000216.1:0-6047 GCF_043392705.1 Dysgonomonas sp. Shenzhen-Wh21 | reverse complement strand
GCCAAAGAATACATCGAATTTGAAGTGCGAAAAGCATATACTCAATTACAAATGTCGTATCAGGCTCGAAACATCCTTCACAAATCACTAGCGGATGTGAAACAAATACATCAATCAGTCTCCAATTTTTATAATCAAGGATTAGTTCAAAAATCGGATGTATTGAATGCTCAGGTACAAGTTAATACAATTGAAACTGCATTGGCAAAAGCTGAAAGTAATATACAGAATGCCTCAGACGGACTGCGTCTTCTGATAGGATTGGAAACAAGCAGCGATGTATATACAACAGATTCATTGTCGCAAGAGATAAGCCTGTTTCAAGATAGAGAGCTTTCGTCTTATCGTTCCGATATCATGGCGCTAAACAAAGCTGTAGATGCGACAAACATGATGGTAAAATCTTCAAAAATGGCATTTCTGCCACGTATCAATGCTTTTGGTTCATATAGCTTAAATGATTCGAAGGCTTTCAAATTTGGAAATGATTCTTACCTCGTTGGTATAAATCTAAGCTGGACAATATTTTCAGGCAATCAAAACCGGAGTAAGATGAAATCGGCACAATTCCAAAGAGATAAAATGCAAGAAGAGCTCAACCTGCATATCAAAAAAGAAGAACTAGAGCTAAATAAAACCAAACGTGATCTGAACGATTCCCAAATCGAGATCAACAAACAAAAGGCCAGCGTGGAACAAGCTGATGAAGCATTACGTATTCTCTCCAATCGTCACCGTGAAGGTTTAGCGAGTACCACAGACTTGCTAATGGCACAGGCTCAATTCTTTCAACAAAAACTGATGCTATCTCAATCTATTATGTCGTATAATATAACAGATGCATACCTCAATTTTTTATCAAAAACTAAGTAACAAATAAAACCTATAAATAGATATGAAAACTTTAAGAAATGCATTTTTAGGAATAGTGGGAATATCAACTCTTTACTCCTGCTCTTCTTCCGATAAATTAGAGGATAAAGATAAGACTATAGTAAAAGTAGAAGCTTATTCTCCGGCTCAATCTACAAACGAAGGATTTTATCTTAGCGGTGAAGTCACAGCCAAGCAAACCGCTAACATCAGCACCCGAATGATGGGCTATGTAACGAAGATATATGTAAAACCGGGTGATAAAGTAGCATCAGGACAACTCCTCGTATCTATTAGCAGCGATGATATTCTGGCAAAAAAGGCTCAGATACAAGCTATGATCACCGAAGCTGAAGCAGCAGCAAAAAATGCCCAACGTGATTATGAGCGTTTCAAAACACTGCGCAACCAAAACAGCGTATCTGATAAGGAACTCGAAAATGTGGCTTTGCAGAATACTTCGATGAATGCGAAAGTACAAATGGCTCGCCAACAGATGAACGAAGTAAATGCGATGCTTTCCTACACCAATATACGTGCTCCATTTTCGGGAGTCGTAACACAAAAGATGGTGGACGAAGGGAGCATGGCAAATCCGGGAATGCCTATTTTGACGATTGAGCAGAATGGTGAATTGCAGGTTATAGCATCTATACCCGAAAACTATATACAGTATGTAAAAGTAGGTGATATAGCCCAAATGGAATTGAAATCATTAGGGATAACGATCGATGGAAAGGTATCCGAACTCAGTCCGTCGGCATTCCGCACAGGAGGACAATACTCTATGAAATTAGCTATTGACACCAAAGATAAAGAAAATATACGCCCGGGGATGTATGTAAATATATTGATACCTAACAAAACAGGAGAGAATATTACATTTAAAATCATGCTGGATAAAAGCTCTATTGTATACCGTGATCAGCTTACGGGAGTATATGTGATAGACGACCAAAGTCAAGCTAATCTTCGCTGGATACGTTTAGGCAAGACAATCGGCAATCAGGTAGAAGTACTTTCGGGTTTGAGCCAAAACGACAAAATTGTATCCAAAGCCGAAGGCAAATTATATAACGGAGTAAAAGTATCTGTAAATAAATAAAATTATGGAAAACGGAATTTCAGGAAAAATAGCCGGAGCGTTTATCAAGTCTAAATTGAGTATCCTACTCATGCTAGCTTTTATGCTCTTAGGTCTGTTCAGCATATATTTCATACCCCGCGAAGAAGAACCTCAGATTGAAGTTCCTATGGCGGACATCATGATTGGTTATCCCGGAGCAACACCCCAGGAAGTAGAATCGGGTGTTGTACAACCTATCGAAAAAATCATATCGAATATCAAAGGTGTAGAGCATGTTTATTCTACTTCTATGAATGGTATGGGTATGCTCACCGTACAATTTTATGTGGGCGAAGATGTGGAACGTTCGTTAGTAAAACTTTACAACGAAATGATGAAGAATATGGATCGTATGCCACAAGGTGCTACTATGCCATTGGTAAAATCACGAGCCATAGATGATGTTCCCGCATTGGCATTCACTTTTTGGAGTGATAAAATGGGTGATTACCAAATACGCCAGGTAGTAGAAGTAGTTGGCAACGAGATAAAGAAAATACCTGATGTAGCACAAGTGAATATTGTAGGTGGACAAAGCCGACAGGTGAAGGTCATGCTCGACAAAGACAAGATGGCTCAGAGCAAGCTCGACTTTGGAGCAATAGCCCAATCACTGCAAGCAAATAATGCACAGATGCAAAGCGGAAATATCGTAACAGGAGATATGGTTTACTCTGTGCAGACAGGCAATTTCTTTGCGAATGTGGATGAAGTGAAGAATCTGATTGTAGGAACAAATGACAATCAGCCGGTTTACCTGTATCAAATAGCAGAAGTAGAAGACGGACCGGAAGTACCCAAACAATATGTTTCGTTTGGATATGGAGCTGCATCAGGCGATAAAAAAGCCGGCATGCCCGATGACTATTCGGCTGTAACGATTTCTATTGCTAAGAAAAAAGGTGCTGATGCAATGAAGCTGGCAGAAGTAGTTATTGATAAAGTGGATCACCTGAAAAAAGATGTTATCACAAAGGATTTAAATGTAGATGTTACCCGTAATTATGGAGAGACGGCTTCACACAAAGTATCCGAATTACTGTTCCACTTATCCATTGCAATTATAGTTGTAACCCTGTTTGTAATGATAGCTATGGGATGGCGTGGCGGTTTGGTAGTATTTCTTTCCGTGCCTGTAACATTTGCCCTCACTCTTTTTGCTTATTACTTCTTGGGATATACACTCAATCGGATTACACTGTTTGCTTTGGTATTTGTTACAGGCATTGTTGTGGATGACTCCATTGTGATTGCGGAAAATATGCACCGTCACTTTAAGATGAAAAAACTACCACCGTTACAAGCTGCGCTATATGCTATCAATGAGGTAGGAAATCCAACTATCTTGGCAACGCTGACTGTTATCGCAGCCGTACTGCCCATGGCATTCGTATCGGGAATGATGGGTCCATATATGAGTCCGATGCCTATAGGTGCATCCATAGCCATGATTTTCTCTTTACTAGTAGCTCTGACGTTGACTCCTTATTTCGGTTATTTATTCTTAAGACATAAAGAGAAAAAAGGAGAAGGACACGAAAGCGAAGAAAAAGAAACGGATTTGCATGAAACAAAAATATACAAATTATATACTAAAATAGTAACTCCGTTTTTGGAAAACAGAAAACGCCGTTGGACATTTATGATTGGCTTAACTGTCGTTTTACTGGGATCGTTTGTGTTGTTTTATACAAAATCTGTTCCGGTGAAAATGTTGCCTTTCGATAATAAGAATGAATTTCAAGTAGTGATTGATATGCCGGAGGGAACAACTTTGGAACGTACTGCCGCCGTGACTAAAGAATTAGCTGTGTATATCAGCCGAAATGATAAAGTAACCAATTATCAAACGTATGTGGGTACTTCTGCTCCTATTAGCTTCAATGGATTGGTTCGCCACTATGATATGCGCATGGGTGACAATGTAGCTGATATCCAGGTTAATCTTATTGACAAAGGAGAACGTAGCGAACAAAGTCATGATATAGCCACATCGGTACGTGCCGATTTGCAAGCTATCGGTAAAAAATACAATGCCAATGTGAAAATAGTAGAGGTACCTCCCGGCCCTCCTGTAATGTCTACAATTGCAGCCGAAATATATGGTCCAGACTATGATCAACAAATAGCTGTAGCCAAACAAGTGAAAGATCTGTTGGCGCAAACTGACAATGTGGTCGATGTTGATTGGTCGGTAGAAGATGCTCAGACTGAATATAAGTTTGAGGTAGATAAAGACAAAGCTATGAAATTGGGAATTCCAAATGCACAAGTTGTTCAGAATATGAGAGCGGCTCTATCGGGTATGCCTGTAGGTATATTGCATCAACCTTCGTCTGTCAATCAGGTAGGCATTGTACTTCAACTGTCAGAAAAAGAGAAATCGAGTATAGAAGATGTACTAAGCATGAAAGTTGTGAATCAACAAAGTATGGCAATTCCCGTCAGCGATTTGGTGAAGGTCACTAAAGGAGAAAAGGAAAAGAGCATTCACCGCAAAGATCAAAAACGTGTAGTTTACATATTAACCGAGGTTGCAGGAAGTTTAGAAAGCCCAATATATCCTATTACGGAAGTGTCGGATAAGTTATCTCAGGTAAAACTCCCTGAAGGATACACTTTATCAGAAGAATATAGTAAACAACCAAAATATGAAGACAACTTTTCCTTAAAGTGGGATGGAGAATGGCAAATAACATACGAGGTGTTCCGTGATTTAGGATTAGCATTCTTATTTGTATTAATTATTATTTATGTACTCATTGTCGCTTGGTTCCAAAACTTTATAACGCCCTTGGTACAGCTGGCTGCCATACCTTTATCATTGATTGGTATTATTTTCGGTCACTGGATTATGGGAGCTTACTTTAGTGCTCCGTCTATGATTGGATTCATTGCCTTAGCCGGAATTATGGTGCGAAACTCTGTACTACTTATCGACTTTATCGACATACGACTCAAAGATGGTATTCCATTAAAACAAGCTGTGATTGAAGCCGGAGCTGTACGCACCACGCCTATCATACTGACTGCCGGAGGCGTAGTCTTGGGGGCAATCGTCATTCTATTCGACCCCATTTTTCAAGGTCTGGCAATTTCTTTGATGGGTGGAACAATAACCTCTACTGTACTGACACTGATTGTTGTGCCGTTGTTGTATTTCAAAATGTTGAAAAAGAAAGTAAAATGATTATGAAGCTATTAGTTGTATTAAGTATAAAGGAATATCAGGAGCAGGTGGGAAGCCTGCTCCATGATGCCGGAGTAAAACGGTTTAGTGTAACCAATATCACCGGATATAAAAAGAAGGAAGAAAACTTGGGCTGGTTTGCAGCGAATGGAAATAATGCAAAAACTAATTCGATAATGCTTTTCAGCTTTGTAACAAAAGAAATTGCAGACAAGGCTATTTTAGAAATTGATAGTTGTAATATTGAGACAAAAAATCCTTTCCCTGTACATGCTTTTGTCCTTGATGTAGAGAATTTTTCTAAACTGATTTGATTATGAAACGTGAATATATTATACGGATAGTAGCGGGTACAATGGTTTTAACAGGCATTTCTCTGGCTTATTTTGTTTCTATCGGATGGCTGTTGTTACCTGCTTTTGTTGGAGTGAATCTTATACAGTCTTCGTTTACTAAATTTTGTCCGTTGGAAATCCTGCTCGATAAACTGAATATTAAACGGTAAATTGATTAATTAAACTTGAGAGAGCAAAAACCGAATACAGAAATCGTCTTTTGCTCTCTTTTTTAGATATGAAAACAATATTTTATACAATAATCATATTGTTTATCCTCATTATACACATTCCCAGCGTCTACTCACAGGAAAATACGATCTTACAGGTAGATAGTATTTCACTTCGGAATAACTATCTGAATGAGATGCAGTCGATAAATGTATTGAGACATAAACCGATTGAAGTTTCGGAAGACCTTGTAAGATCTGTACTCGACAAGCAGACACCTTTTGCGGGTTACCGATTTATTTAAAGGGATTCCGGTTACCATATAATTATCCTTATATACCGCAAAAGGTGT
>NZ_JAIXHZ010000215.1:0-3227 GCF_043392705.1 Dysgonomonas sp. Shenzhen-Wh21 | reverse complement strand
GTGTATATCATAACTATCTACCGTATTGGATGCAATTATTGCTTCACCCGATTTTGAGGTGGCCGGTATTGTCCGTCGTGATCCATCGAATGTGCCTGATGAACTAAAAAAGTATCAGGTCGTAAAATCAATAAAAGAACTAAAAGACGTGAGCGTGGCTGTCCTTTGTACTCCCACTCGCAGTGTTGAAGAATATGCTAAAGAATGCCTGGCGTTGGGTATCAATACGGTAGATAGTTATGATATACACGGTGGTATTGTAGATTTACGACGTGAGCTAGGTGCTGTGGCCAAAGCAAATAATACGGTATCTATCATATCAGCAGGATGGGATCCGGGTACAGACTCTATGATTCGCTCCATGTTTGAGTTTATGGCACCCAAAGGTGTAACATATACTAACTTCGGTCCGGGTATGAGTATGGGACATACTGTTGCCGTAAAAGCTATTAAGGGAGTGAAGGCGGCATTGTCGATGACTATTCCACTGGGCACTAGTATTCATCGTCGTATGGTATATATTGAGGTCGAAGAAGGCTATAACTTTTCTGATGTAGCGGCAGCAATAAAAAGTGATGATTATTTTGCTCATGATGAAACACATGTGATGCAGGTTGAAAATGTAGACAACCTGAAAGATATGGGGCATGGTGTGAATATGGTTCGCAAAGGAGTGTCGGGTGCAACTCAGAATCAGCTCTTAGACTTTAATATGAAGATTAATAATCCGGCTTTAACAGCTCAGGTGCTAGTTGCTTCGGCTAGAGCAACAATGAAGCAAGCGCCGGGAGCTTATACAATGATAGAGGTTCCTGTTATCGACTATATATATGGAGATAAAGAGGCTTTAATAAAAAAACTAGTGTAAATAATTATATCAAGAAATCTGCCTCAAAAGTTAGGACTCCGTTTGTTTTTATTATAAACAAATGATTTGCTTTTGAGGCAAACTGTCAAAAATCATTAGACTTATACTCAAAACTGAAATATGATAACCTTTCCCAATGCAAAAATAAATTTAGGGTTGAATATAGTATCAAAGAGACCTGATGGATATCACAACCTTGAAACAGTTTTTTATCCTTTAGCAATAAAAGATGCTCTTGAAATCATTGTAAAAGATGGGCAAGGTAAGGATACTTTTTTCGAATCAGGGATTAAGGTTGATGCAGAACCCGAAACAAATTTAGTGATGAGGGCTTTGTCCCTGATGCGAAAATATTATAATTTCCCATTTGTGGAAGTTCATTTATTAAAGAAAATACCTTTTGGTGCAGGCTTGGGTGGAGGATCAGCTGATGCTTCGTTTATGCTGAAGCTGTTGAATCAAACTTTTCAGTTGAATGCGTCTGATGAGGAACTAATTAGATTGGCTGTCCAGCTTGGAGCCGACTGTCCCTTTTTTATATATAATCATCCCGTATTTGCCACAGGAATAGGTGAGGTTTTCGAAAAGATTGAATTGTCTCTTAATGGCTATTATTTTGTACTGATAAAGCCTGAGATACATGTTCCTACAAAAGATGCTTTCGCTTTGATTTCACCAAAACAACCAAAACAGTCTCTGATGGAAATCGTAAAATTACCTCTTGCAGAATGGAAAGGTTTGATGGTAAATGATTTTGAGGAAAGTGTGTTTGCTAAATATCCGGCTATAGGCGATATAAAGAATAGTTTGTACCGACAGGGTGCGCTGTATGCTTCAATGTCGGGTTCAGGTTCATCCGTTTTTGGTATTTTTACAGAACAAGTTGAGGACTTGGAATCTGTTTATAAGAACTGTTTTTGTCAACAAGGAAAATTCGAATACTAAAAACAGGAAGGGATGTGATGCTCAAAAATTTGTGCTTTAAGATAAATTATAGATAAGCAATGTTTGCCGGACTTTTACTTCCAGAAATAAAATTGTACCTTTGATAGCTATTTTTTAATGAAATATTACAAAACTAGCGATAAATGAAGAAGGTTTTATTATTCACTATTCCAGTAGTTTGTGTCTGTGTTTTAGCCTTTGCGTTATTGTCAAATAATAGCCATAGCGAAACAGAGTCTAAAGCTCCTTATGTCTTATCTATGACGAAATCTATAGAGATTCCAGAGAAGGTTGATTTTGCAGGGGAGGAGATAAAGCTTGACAGATACGATCTTCATGAGAGATTCGATAGAGAGATAAACGGATTTACATATTTACATTCGACGACGTTATTACTTATAAAAAGAGCTAATCGATATTTTCCTATTATTGAACCGATCTTAAAAGAAAATGGAATTCCTGAAGATTTTAAATATCTGGCGGTAATAGAAAGTAGTTTAGACCATAGAGCAGTATCTTCAGCCGGCGCTGCCGGACTATGGCAGTTTATGCCAAAAACCGCACCCGGATATGGATTAGAGGTTTCTTCTGAAGTGGACGAAAGATATTCGATAGAAAAATCAACTCGGGCTGCATGTAAATATCTGAAGGAAGCTTACAGCAAATATGGCAGTTGGACAAGTGTGGCAATGTCATACAATGCCGGACAGGGACGTATCAGCGGAGAGCTGGATAAACAACAGGTTGACGAAAGTCTTGATCTGTGGCTCGTTTCTGAGACTTCGCGCTATTATTTTCGAATGTTGGCTATAAAGCTGGTATTTGAAAATCCATCTAAATATGGGTTTATTCTCACAGAAAAAGATTTGTACAAACCGATTGAATTTACAAAAGTTGAAGTAACAGAATCGATTCCCGATCTGGCATCTTTTGCAAAAGAAAAAGGGTTGACATATGCACAATTGAAAGATTTTAATAGCTGGCTAAGAGATCGTAAATTAACAATTTCGGCTAAAAGCCAAAGTTCATATACAATTCTTATTCCTACACAGGAATCATTATACTACAAGAAAGGTAGTAAGGTAAGAGTCCATGATAAAGCATGGATTTCGCGTGACTAATTAAAATATGCATAATTAGACAAGGAGCGTTTGGAAATTTGATGGAGACAACTATACCCGAAGAAAAAGACGTCATAAATGTATATGGCGCACGTGTTCATAATCTTAAAAATATTGATGTAGAAATTCCACGAGATTCACTTGTTGTGATTACAGGGCTCAGTGGGAGTGGTAAATCATCATTGGCATTCGATACTATTTTTGCAGAAGGCCAAAGGCGTTATATAGAAACGTTTTCGGCTTATGCGCGTAACTTCTTGGGTTACGATTTGTTGTTTTCTGTTCTATAGATA
>NZ_JAIXHZ010000214.1:0-3873 GCF_043392705.1 Dysgonomonas sp. Shenzhen-Wh21 | reverse complement strand
ATGCATCACTATTAGCACAAGATAGTCTTGCTATTAAGTTAGATTCTATTTCCGAATATCAGCAAAATATACAGAGTCCAAAATATAAAGCATTTTTCAATCTCGGATTGTGGAATACAATAAGCACCAATGGCTACAAAACAAAATATTACACCAATAATATATCTTTAAATCTAGTATATGGGCGATCTGAAAATGTATCAGGTTTTGCATTTAGTGGATTATATACTGAACTAACCAAAGCAAAGGGTGTGGCTATTTCTCCATTTAACAATATAGAAAATATCAGTGGTGTGCAGATAGGAGGAATGCAAATGGGAGATTGCGTAAATGGTGTACAGATAGGGGGAATCCATGTTGCGCGAGATATAAAGGGTATACAAATTGGCGGACTCAATAATGTGATATGGAATATGCAAGGTACGCAGATAGGGATAATTAATCTTGCATACAAAAATATAAGAGGAGCACAAATAGGCTTTTTAAATAACAGTGATAAAATAAAGGGCTTACAAATAGCTATGGGCAATGAGGCTGATACGCTCGTTGGTGTACAGATTGGAGGGTTCAATTACGCCAAGATAATGAAAGGTCTACAAATTGGAATTATCAATATCTCGGATAATAATAAATATCCCATTGGGTTGGTAAATATTGTAAAATCTGGTGGAGATATGAATCTTGCATTGACATTTGATGATATGCAAAATATGGTAGTTAGTTTTCGCTCGGGAGGACAATCTTTGTATGGAATTGTAGGATTCGGGTATAATATCTATTCTCCACATACTCATTTTGTCTTAGAGGGAGGTTTGGGTGCACATATACAATTAAGTGATAAATTTAGAATAGATACAGAAATTATAGCTGGCATATTGACCAAAATAAGGACAAGTATAAGAGTTGGAGAACAAAGTAAAGAAGAAGAGGAAAGAGAGAAGGAAATACTAAGAAACTATGATCACAAAACTCTTTATCGTTTTGTTTACCGAGTTCTACCGGCATACAATATTAATAGTAATATAAATATTTTTGCAGGACCTACACTTAACTTTCTACAAACATCCAAACTAGACAATCTAAAATTATTTTCCTCTCATAGTTTGTGGAAAGATTATAGTCCCAATAGCTTCAAACAATTATATATAGGATGGATGATTGGTGTGGGTTACAGATTTTGATATTCTAAATAAGAAACGAAATAGAGCGCTATAAGATAATATATTACCTTTGTGGGATGAATACAGAAAATCAACATATAGCCATATTATCCAATCTGGGGATTGACAATCTGAATAAAATGCAGTTTGCAGCCCAAAAGGCGATAACCGATAGTCAAAATACATTGTTATTATCTCCTACAGGTTCGGGCAAAACACTTGCTTTCTTACTGCCTATCTTCCGATTACTGAAAGAGGATATAAAGAAAGTACAATGCCTTGTAATTGTTCCATCAAGGGAGTTGGCTCTTCAGATAGAGCAGGTTTGGAAAAAGATGGGTACACAATTCAAAGTAAATGTTTGTTATGGCGGGCACTCTATTGATACCGAGTTGAAAAACCTAAGCAATCCTCCCGCTTTGCTTATCGGCACTCCGGGCAGGTTGACCGACCATCTTGAACGCAAATCTTTTGATACAGATTCCATTCGTATTCTGGTTCTCGATGAATTTGATAAATCGTTACAATTAGGTTTTCAGGAGGAAGTGGATACGATCATCAGCCAACTGCCCAACCTGCAAAAAAGGGTTCTTCTCTCGGCTACTTCCGATGTGGAAATTCCTGAATTTGTAGGAATGCAAAAGTCGGTGGTTCTTGATTATATACAAGAAGAAAAAAGCGATAACCTTTCAATAAAACTCGTTTTATCTCCCGAAAAAGACAAGATAGAATCTTTATTCCACTTGATATGTTCATTTAATTCTGAGCCCGCACTTATTTTCTGCAATCACAGAGAGGTTACGGAGCGTATCAGCGATTTGTTGAACAAGAAAGGCATACATGCAGGGTATTATCATGGGGGTATGGATCAGGATGACAGGGAAAGAATCTTAATCCAATTTAGAAATGGCAGTCTCAATTATTTGATTACAACCGATCTGGCAGCCAGAGGATTGGATATTCCCGAAATGAAACATGTGATACATTATCATCTTCCGGCTAAAGAGAGTGAATTTGTTCATCGTAACGGGCGCACAGCTCGTATGCATGCTTCAGGAACCTCGTATATCATACAATTCAAAGACGAAAAAATGCCCGATTATATCTCCGATACTTTGGATATTCTGAAAGTTATGCCGGGGAAAAATTTGCCAAACCGTCCTGAATATCAGACAGTATATATTAGTGGAGGTAAGAAGAATAAACTAAATAAGAGTGATATTGTCGGCTTCTTCTTGCAAAAAGGAAAGTTAGATAAATCAGACTTGGGATTGATTGACGTTAAAGACTTTATCTCTTTTGTTGCAGTGCGAACATCTGCTGTAAAAACTCTTTTGGGTAATATCAGAGATGAGAAGATGAAGGGTAAGAAATATAAGATAGAAGTGGCAAGAAACGTTATCAAGAAGACTGATTGATTTTCGGCCATTAGGAAACAATAAATATAAAAGCGGCAAATTGAAGATTTCTTTGGTTTGTCGCTTTTTTGTGTGATATGGGTGTGGTGGTATTGGATTATTATATAGGCTTTGGGGAGGTTGATATTTTCGTACCGATTTTTTGAAGATTTGGATTTGATTTATGAGTTAAGAGAGTGGTAGTGAAGCTATGAATTAAAATCTAAGTAATAGAAAATCTTAATTGTATTTTTATTTATCTTTGCTATATGTATTTTATCTAAATATATTTATCTCGATTCTATGATAGATTACATAAAGGAAAATATTGGTTGGCTGAAAGATTTTTTCACTATCGCATTTACAGGTACAGGAACAATAATAGCAATATTAACATATAATAGAGCTAAAGCCACAATTCTACAGCCTATACGAACGGAAGTTATAAAAAAACAATCAGAAATATTATCGAAGTTTTTAGAGATAATAAAAGATAATAACCAATCTTTTGAAAATGGATTAGATTATGTAAATTTAGTTAATTTGAACGTATTGTTAGTGTTAAAAGATTTTGGATTTATTTTTAAAGAACATGAAGAAATTACAAATAAGATTGTCAATGATATAGCAGGGTGGATTCCTTGTTCAAAAAGTATTGTATTAGAAGATATTGAAATTATAAGTACGTTTAACAAACAAGATTCTGTAACAGTAGAACCATCTGATTATAGTGTGAGAAAGTATAATAAGTTAAAGGACGGGATACTTGATTTAGATAAGGTGTACATAACTAAGCAACACTCAAGTTTTGTGAAATTATTATCGGAGTATAGAGAGAACCCTTTCATGCCATCTTCTATTCAAAAAATATTTGAAGAATTACTTAATGATATACAAAACAATTTATCAATTGTCTTAAAAGCTGAAATAGAGTGTTTCATTCTTGATTTTAGTAAGCCTTATTTTGAAACAGGAAATTGCCCGAAATTTAACCCAATAGGCATTTACAATAACTTTAATCATTCAAGAGTTCATCATAAGGAATTACTCAATAAATTAAGGAAAGAGATTAGACAATATCTGCGAATCGACGAAAATTGGTGAAATAAATAAAATGCCAAACTTGATAATATATACTTCAACGTTGCGAACCAGTAACGTTCTTTCTTTTTAATAAAAATATTTTCAATAACTGTTGGAAAATCCAGTTCAGATTGACCCCTTTTGCCAAGTCTAAATTGACCCCTGAAAAAACTTTATTATTACCCCTAAAATATCCTGGTCGACGGGGTCATTTTTATTTTAGCTTTACTTGT
>NZ_JAIXHZ010000213.1:0-11421 GCF_043392705.1 Dysgonomonas sp. Shenzhen-Wh21 | reverse complement strand
AGAACGAAGACTTTGAATCATTTAATGGTGTAATACTATTTACAACTAACTGTATTGTACCTCCACGATCTACTTCAACCTACGCTGATAAAGTATATACTACCGGTGCATCAGGGTTTACCAGCTTCCAACATATAGAAGACAGAAAAGACGGACAGCCTAAAGATTTTTCAAAATTGATAGAGCATGCAAAACAATGCAAAGCCCCTACTGAAATAGAGTCTGGAGAAATTATCGGAGGATTTGCTCACGCACAGGTATTCGCACTTGCTGATAAGGTAGTTGATGCTGTAAAAACAGGAGCTATACGTAAGTTCTTTGTAATGGCAGGTTGAAGTAGATCGTGGAGGTACAATACAGTTAGTTGTAAATAGTATTACACCATTAAATGATTCAAAGTCTTCGTTCTGACGCCACCAAGCACTACCATAATTGCCTACAAAATGGCTATATTTCTTAAATGCAGGGTAGTAATGCGCCGGAAGCATTTCGCTGTGTGTGTACACATCTACGCCTGTTCCTTCTGTTTGTTCTAATAGGTCTTGCATATCACGCAAGTCGTGACCAGAGATAAGGATTCCCGGATTATTGCGAACTCCGATATTTACTTTCGTAATTTCAGGATTTCCGTATGTAGAAGTATTAGCCTTATCAAGCAAAGCCATTGTTTTTACACCATATTCACCACACTTAAGCACAAGAGCTGTAAGCTCTTCTCCGCTTAATTCTTGGGTTGTTGCAACTAAAGCTTCTTGCATAAAAGCATGGATGTCATCATCCTCATACCCTAGGTTTGATGCATGTTCAGCGTAAGCTGCCATCCCTTTGATTCCATAGATAAGAAGTTCACGCAACGAGCGTATGTCTTCATTTTTAGTTTCAAGGATTCCTACATTTCCAGCCTTCACTTCCATTTCTTTTACGCTTTCGGTAGTCCAAGTAATGCAGTCACAATCTAGGTTGGGTTTAGTGTTGCCTCCTTTAGCTTTTAATTCGAGTAAAAGTTCGTCTCGCAGATTTATAGCTTCACGTACACGTATTACGAAACGCTCTTTGTCGAAGTTTGCATTGGTGATTGTCATAAATAATGACTCCATTACAAAGCGGTTTGTATAAGCGGGTATTTCTACACCTGCTTTACGTAATTCTACTGTACTGTATGAGATTCCTTTGAGAAGAAACATTAACAAGTCTTGAAGATTAGCTACCTCCGAAGTTTTTCCACAAACACCTTTTACCGTACAGCCTGTATTGTGAGCTGTTTCCTGACACTGATAACAAAACATATTCATATCCTTAGTTTTTTAGTTAATTATTTTTTATAGAATGATTATTCTTTTATTTCTGATAAATTGGTTATATAGTAAATTTAACTCCTGATTATTGTGACTAACCTGTTATTTCCTATGCAAACATACGATGGTAGTAAAACTAAGATCGTAACATTTGTTACGACTATGAATTATTTTTTGTAACTTTGTAAAAAATTACAAGACTATGAACTCTGACTTACTCTTTTTCTGTACAATGTGTCGTGAAAAATCTCAAGAAGAGATTGCTCGACTAAAATGTACGATAGATCATACTATAAAGCATTATAAAAAAGGAGAATATATCGCCTATCAGGGTGATGTTATTTCACAGTTATATATGTTATCCAAAGGGAAAGTAAAAACAGAGATAGTTTCCGATTCGGGGCTTACTCTATCAGTAGAAGAAATTTCAGCTCCTTATCCTTTGGCTGCTGCTTTTATTTTTGCGGAAAATAATCGTTTTCCTGTGGATGTGATAGCTCTTGATGATAGCGAAATCTTATTTATCACGAAAGATTCTGTGGAGAAACAAATGGCTAAATGTCCCGGTTTTTTGCGAGGATTTATGGCTTTTAATGCCGATCGTGTACAATTCTTGTCCGAAAGGCTCAAAATATTCTCACAAAAAGGAATTAAAGCTAAAATAGCATATTACATTTTACAGCACGATAAAAACGGATCTTTTGAATTAGGGAAAAGTATCGCATCTCTTGCCGAGTATTTTGGTGTAGAACGTCCTTCCCTATCCAGAGCTATTTCTGAAATGGCTGCCAGTGGAATAATAGAATTTGAAGGAGGTAAAGGTAAAATACTAAACTATAATGAAATAAAAGAATTGTTAGGATAATTGATTTCCGAATATCTTTTGTCTTACTCTATAATAATAGAGAACAGAATTTTCTATTCTATCTATATAATTCTGTATTGTCAATATACATGTACACTACCTTGTGCGGCCGGTAGGTAATTTACTCCAATCCAAGTTATCATCAGTAATATGAATGCGATAGGCAACGCCCAAAGCGCAACTTTATCATATTTACCATACAACCGTATATGTATATACGCGAGATAAGCCATGGAAGTAACAAAAGCCCATGTTTCTTTAGGATCCCATGACCAATAATGCCCCCATGCTTCTTTTGCCCATACAGCACCCATCAGCATTCCTAATACAAGGAATCCAAATCCTACATAAACGATATTATCTATAAAATTGAATATCTTATCATCAGAATAGCTATTACGATGTACTTTTCGTAATTGCACAAAAGCTCCGATAGTAGCAGCTCCAAACATAGCGTAAGAAAGAATGTAGGATGTGACATGAGGTACAAACCATTCGCTCTGGAGAGCAGGCATCAAATTTTTAGAATGTATTTCGGGCTTAAATAAATTGATAAACACAAAAACCGATGCTACCAATGCAGAGAAAGATAATAGCCAAGGATATTTCCATCTGCGATAAGCTAGGTATCCGACCGAAGATAGAAAGAAAGAATACCATAAGCGAGTTTCACCCATCGTTCTCATTGGCGGACGTTCGATATGTATCCAAAAACCTGTTATAAATGCAGCAAATACAGCAATACCACATAGCATTAATATATCAGCTAATCGCTTTTGTGATCGATACACTATAATTCCGGCCGAAAACCAGAGTATCACAGCAGGAAGTGCAAACCATATAAAATTATTCCAATTCATATTCTTATCTTAGTACTATTATTCTTTGTTGTTCTTATTCTCACTTCTATGTTTAACCAATCTGCCATTCCAAATTAAAGCGATTGAACCCAGAGCTATAAAAATAAATCCGATGTATACGGGTATAACCCAAGGATCGTATACAAGTTCCATGCTACTGTATGAAGATAAGCGCCCGGCCTGATTATCGTATCCATATTGATAGATCGTCCAACTTCCGATACGCATTGGTTTATTTACTTCTATAGTTCCTTTTTTTATTGTGCCGTCAGGTGTATAGGCTTCTATATCCGACATAAATCGTTTTGGCTCGGGAACGCTCATTACCACACACAGCTGTTCATTGAGGGAAAGGGTCATATAAAGTTGTGCCTGATTTCCTCCGCATATCCATCCAGTGGTATCTTTACCTTGAGATACATTGAATGCTCGTATTTTGGCAGCCGGAGTTGCTCCGGGCATAGGTACCTCCCTATAGGTACTATCGCTGTTGCGCACTGCCTGATGGATATATTCTTTCAATTCAATCTCCCATCCATTAAGTTGTCCTTCAGTTATTTCTGTATCTATCTGATAATAGTCCGGCTTGTCTTCTGGTAGAGGTTTTCCACTTTTACGATCGATGATAGTTAGTTTGGGCGGATATTCCTCCATATCAAAATCGTTGAGCTGTATCGCAATAGGTAATTCTTTTACGTTTTCATCTTCATCATAAACTCTCCACTCTACCTCTCCTTCACGTATGTGCATCAGATAACGTTCAATATCAGCATGTCCCAGTCCTGCTGCGAATAGTGTGATCCATAGTCCGATATGGTTCAAGTAAAATGCGTAGTCTTTCTTGCGAAAATTAAGCAAACGACGAACGATAAGACAGCCAAGTGATAATAGGGAGATAAAGTAAATGAGTATGAAAGTCCATGAACTTGTCATACTGTCGAAACCTAGGCGTGAAAATATGTTTTCCGGAACGTCATGCGTATTGCTTGCCGTTTGTGGTGTAAGTCCCATGATGATCGTAAGAATGAGTAATGCTGAGATTAAACAGACTGAAGAGGGAATACCACTAAACCATAGTATGAAATGGCTTTTACGCACAAAAAGCGAACGAATACATAAAATCAGTATAATAGCTCCAACCAAGAGATTGGATGGGAATGCCAATAAATAAAAATTAAAATTACCAATTGTGAGTTGAAGGAGAAATCCGACCAAAAGAATTCCGCACGTAGTAACAATGCTTTCAGGATATCCCCAAGGCTGTTGCCACATTTTTCGATTATTTGTTTTTTTCATCTGTTTATATAGAAGAGAGCTGTTATTTTTTTGTCGAGAATAGTTTAGGTGTTATATTTATGGATACCCATCCCCAGTCTTGCCAGCTTTTATGGTATCCGCCTTTCACTACATCCATCGACTTGCTTCCAAGCATAAATGAATAGCCTGCCATAAGTTTTACATCAGGCATAATAGACCAATTTACCTGAAAGTCAAACTCAGATCCTAAGCCTTTGTCTATTTTTTCATTTGATACAACAACTTCATTTGCAGTCAAGAAATAATGATAATTCAAAGATAGATCGACTTTTTTCGAGGGCTTGTAGAAAATGGCAAGTTGATTGTCCCATAGCCCCGGATTGAGACCATTCGCAAATGAAGAAGCATAGAAGTAATCCATTGTTCCATAGAACTTATGGTGTGTACCATACAACGGATCAAATGCTTTTTGCTTTGTGTCATCCTGCTTGTTTCCACTCAGATAGTCACTGCCTAAACCTAATGACCATTTAGGGTCTATTTTGAAACCTGCAAAAAGGCTTCCCATAAAGGCTGATACTTCTTTATTTGACTTGTTTTTTCCTGTTTGATAATAAAAAGAACCTTTGATATCCCAACCATTTGCTATATAAGTCAAATAAGTCCCAAAGGTTTGCATATACTTATTGGCTGAATCTTCTTCGCTTCCGTACTGAAGACCCAGATTCATTGCGAGTAATGAGATGCCGAATGGGTTCTCTTTATTTCCATAGTGATACCAAAGTGTTTGCATATTTTTATAAGGCTGTCCTCCGGCTTCATAAAAACTTCCTCCTTTTATTTTTTCATCGTTCTGGTTTAAAGCCAGGATCAAATGGAAAGTGTTTATTTTATCAGCATACCCTAACTTTAATACATCATGACAGCGTCCCGAAACGTTCCAATCGAGCCCGCCTAATATACGTTCATCGTCATAAGATAAGGCTTGTCTTCCTAATTGGGCAAAGAATCCATTCTTAAAATTTAATTTAGCCCATGCTTCGTTTAGCATGAAACGTCCATTCTTATTTACTTGGGGATCTTGCCCCCAAACTCCAACGTGCTGTCCTGATAGTTTTAATTCCAGATTTGAACGTTGAAAGTCCATTGAGATTCGAGCACGGTTGTTTATGAAAGTAGCGGGGTGTTCACCTTCATTTCTGGGGAACAAGGCTCCATTGCGATATTCTCCGCGTGATCGTAGTTGCGCCGATATGGAAAATATGTCTTCTTGATTATTCTCTTGTCCTAATAATGTGAGAGGTAGTAATAGCAACCCTATTATGAAAATCTTTCTCATAATGATTATAGTTTAAAAAGCGCCTGCAAATGCTATATTAGATGAATGCAGACGCCCTTGAGGTAAGAAAAAATTAGTTCATAGCCAGCTTTCCTTCTGATTTGGCTTTTTCTATCCAAGTAGGAAGTGTTGTTTTAATCCACTTATCTTTGTCTTCACGAAGCTTTTTCATATCCAGTCCGATATATTCCTGAGCTTTTGATTTTGTAGAAATATCTGGCATTTTAACGTCTGTAACTCCAAGAGTGAATAATACTTTTTGCAGTTCCAGTTGTGCCTGTAGCGTACGGTCTAAACTATGAGCAAGGATTCGTTGAGTTTCTACAGGAGCATGGAAGGATGCACCATGAGATGCCACCGCAAAGTCCCAACGCCATTGAGCCTGACGAATCAATTTCAAAGACTCTTTCATTTTAGCTTCATCTGCACCATTGTCCCATGCTGCTTTAGCCATTACATGGGCTTTAGCCAGTTCTACTTCTATCCTGTTTCTAATCTCTAATGCCTTATCCTGATATTGATAAACATAATTTTTTAGATTCTCTTCACTATCTCTATGGCATGTTTGACATGTTGATGACACATTTTTAAGCGGACTCATTACCTGATGGTTAGAATACTTAATGCCACCTTCGGACATATATGGCATGTGACAGTCGGCACATGACAATCCACGTTGAGCGTGTGGTCCTAAAAGGAAAATTTCATAGTCCGGATGCTGCGCTTTTAGCATTGGAGCTTTGCTCAGATGATGTACCCAGTCTGTATAGTTTGCATTGTCATAATATTCTTCCATCGATTCTACGGTCATACCTCCATCCCAAGGGAAGGTCAGATATTTACCGTCACCCTTAAAGAAATATTCGACATGACATTGGGCACATACCAGAGAACGCATTTCCTGAGGAGTTGCTTTTGTAATATCTTTGCCTTGACGCTCAAACGCTTCTATCAAAGCCGGACGAGTGATAGTCAGATTCATCGTCTTAGGATCGTGACAATCGGCACAACCTACAGGATTTACAATCTCACTGCCAAACTGACTCCATGAGGCTTTGTAAAAATTCTCTATTCCTACTTCATGCATCATTCGTGGTACATCAGGACTCTTACAAGCCCAGCAAGTAGACGGTTGCATGTCTTTGTGTTCATGATCAGGTGTTCCGGTACGAAGTGTATGCGTCACATCTTCTATCGTATACATATGTCCGCGTGGAGCCGAATAGTCTCTGGAAAATGCATAACCAGCCCAAAGAACAACCATTTCGGGACGGCTTTCGAGTACATCTTCAGGCATATTTCCTAAATGCTTACTGCGGAAATCCATTTCTTTTGTTTTTTTCCAGGTATCGTATTCACGAGGGTAATTGATACCCCATTCATCACTATTGGTATTAATTCCTGTAATCTCTATCTTTTTATTATTATACAGAGTCGCGATTTCAGCTCTACGTTCTGTAATAGATGCTGCTAAAAGTCCAAGCATAAACACCAAAACCATTACTACCGCAAAAATCCCCCATCCAATGATCGGTTTTCGCCTGATTGCTTCTGCTAATTTCTTTAACATATTGGATCTTATTTTTTATTTTTCATAATATTATTCAACCAATCCGGTACTGCTGACTTTGGTAACGGAACAATCGCGTTCGGAGAAGAAGATAGATTACTCACGACGGTGTGAGGAACTTCCCGATGACAATCCCAGCACGCTTTTCCTTCACCTTCTTTTACTTGTGTGTAGTTTATCATACCGGTATTCACAAATTCTGTATTCAATTGAGTATGACAGCGAATGCAGTTATCCATGATTACTTTTTTACTGGCATCTCGAGGACGGATAACCTGTGGTTCAGCATTTAATGTAAATACTGCAGCATGGTAAAGTCCATCCATAGCTTTGAATGCATATTTATTAATGACATTATCATGTGGTACATGGCAATCGTTGCAATTGGCCCATTCTCGGTGTGCGCTGTGTTGCCATGTTTGATAATAAGGGGTCATAATATGGCAATTGATACAAGCTTCGGGATCATCAGACAGATAAGAATGTGCCCGGGACATATAGGCCGTGTATCCGCCAAGTCCGGCTATGATTCCCGCTATAACAAATAGTGGAACAACAAAATTCCGTGGTATTAGATTTAGAAGTTTTCTCATTTTATTTACCAATGAACACTGTTATTAAGCAAAGATATTGTTTAGAAATGATAATTTCCGTAACAAATGTTACGTGGTGTTATTTTTTATTAATTAATTTAGAGCTACTTATATCATTTCGTCTCTTTTGAGAGTTATCGAAATATGTTATCCTGTTTCAATGGATAATTAAAGTCGTGTCATAATATTAAAGAATAGAGTATCTGTTTATTGAAATAATTTATTTCGAATAGATACTCATACAGATTTTTTAGTTGTACGAGAGTGAACCGTTATAAAAGACGTATATAAATGTTTGTTATTCACGCTAAAATACAAATTATTTTTTATCCTTCAAAGAATTTTGTTCTTTGTTTTAACTTTTTATTTGCTTAAGGTTTAGCTTGATCTCTATTTGCCCTTTTCATCTAAAAACGGTAATTTTGCGCACAGCTTTTTTGAAGCACTAAAAAAACATACAAAAGAAAGAAATGAATAAGAAGATATCAGATTTTGAGATAATGGCACCTGTTGGCTCTTACGACTCTTTGGCTGCAGCCATACAGGGTGGGGCAAACTCTATTTACTTTGGAATAGAAGGGCTGAATATGCGAGCCAAGTCTTCTAATAACTTTACAATGGATGACTTGAAGCAGATAGCCGCTATATGTAAAGAAAATGGACTAAAGAGCTATCTGACGGTGAATACAATTATTTACGACAATGATATCTCGTTGATGCACCAGATTGTAAATGCTGCAAAAGAGGCTGAGCTTTCAGCCGTAATTGCTTCGGATGTAGCTGTGATGATGTATGCGCGAAGTATAGGTGTTGAGGTTCATCTATCTACACAATTGAATATAACCAATACAGAGTCATTAAAATTTTACGGGCAATTTGCTGATGTTGTTGTATTGGCACGCGAGCTGAATCTCGATCAGGTGGCTTCTATCTATAAAGATATTGTAGAGCAAAACATACGAGGTCCTAAAGGGGAACTTATCCGTATCGAAATGTTTGCTCATGGAGCTTTGTGTATGGCTGTGTCAGGTAAATGTTACCTGAGCTTGCATGAAAGAGATTTATCTGCAAATAGGGGGGCATGCAATCAGCTGTGCCGCCGCAGCTATATTGTAAAAGATAAGGAGTCGGATATCGAACTCGAAATTGACAACGAATACATCATGTCTCCAAAAGATTTGAAAACCATTCATTTTATGAACAAAATGATGGATGCAGGAGTACGTGTATTTAAAATAGAAGGACGGGCTCGTGGGCCCGAATATGTACGTACTGTAGTTGAATGTTACAAAGAAGCGGTGCAAGCCTACTGTGAGGATACATATACAGAAGAAAAGATTGAAAAGTGGAACGAACGCCTTGCTACGGTCTTTAATCGAGGGTTTTGGGATGGTTATTATCTTGGTCAGAAATTGGGAGAGTGGTCTAGTAACTATGGCTCAGGAGCAACAAAACGAAAAATATACATAGGTAAAGGGCTTAAATATTTCTCAAATCTTGGTGTTGCCGAATTTTTTATGGAAACACAATCGTTGAAGGTTGGTGACGAAATACTTATTACCGGACCTACTACAGGAGCAGTAACGCAGATCGTAGACGAAATTAGAGTTGACCTTCAACCTGTAGAAGAGACAGTAAAAGGCGAAAAGTTCTCTATTAAAGTAAATGAGAAAATCAGACCTTCAGATAAACTATTTAAGTTGGTTGAAGTAGAACGGAAGAAGAAGTTTGTGGAAAAAATATAGTAATATTATTTTTTCAGATTCCTTTTTATATTGAATTTCACAATATTCGTAACTAGATTCAATGGTAAAGGTTTATCCAATGGCAATTGTATTGCTCCTTTTGATGTTTTGTATTGTGTGAGTTCTTCTTCGAAGGCAATAATAGCTTCTGCACCCGGGTATAAACCGATGTGCTTTTTATGACCTGCAAAGTGTATAAGATTCCCATTCTGATGAAATGTGGGCATTTGCCAACTGATTTTCTCGATTGCATCAGGTGCGGCTTTTTTGATGGTTGTTCTTAGTTTCTTCATCAATACCTGAATGTTCTCAGGAAATAAAGCTATATATTCATCTATATTTTGCATAATTATAATGTTTAGCTCTAATAAAATAAATTTGTAAGGCTTGAAAATTAAATTCAAGCCTTACAAATTTATTTAAACTTATTTCATTTACAATAAATTACAAATCATTTTTTTGCTAATCCTTGAGCTGTTTGCATTAATCTTACAAATTCTCGGCGATACCCCTGCTTATCTTCGCCATATCCTTTTTGAGCTAATGCAATAGCTTTGCTATAGCTACCTTCTCCTTTGTATTGAGAATCTTTTATAATTTGCCCGAACATGGCAACAGCCGAAGCAAAGCGAAAATCGTCTGACACATTATCACCCTTGTCATCTATTAACGGAACTTCAATTTTCTGGCTTTGGTCGCTGTTTGGTTGTTTATACCTCAATTTTACGGTTAAGAGATCAGGATATTTATTTGCTACAAATATATTTTGAGTAGATACATTGGTTTCTTTTTGATACTTCAGAGGATCTACATCCCCTATAAGATTGCTTTTTACTCCTGTTGGAATAACTTCATAAAATGCTGTAACTGTATGACCGGCACCCATTTCTCCGGCATCTTTTGTGTCGT
The DNA here is from genome assembly GCF_043392705.1 of Dysgonomonas sp. Shenzhen-Wh21. Taxonomy (NCBI): domain Bacteria; kingdom Pseudomonadati; phylum Bacteroidota; class Bacteroidia; order Bacteroidales; family Dysgonomonadaceae; genus Dysgonomonas; species Dysgonomonas sp. Shenzhen-Wh21. The sequence goes on along the minus strand of NZ_JAIXHZ010000213.1, from coordinate 988 downwards.
CATTAAAATCTTCTTTGTTTAACAGCCTTGTTTCGTATCCTATCAGCCTGTATGCTTGTACTTTTGTTGGATTAAATTCGATTTGCAATTTCACATCTTTAGCGACAGTATACATGGTAGCGCCAAATTCGTTGACTAAGACTTTATTTGCCTCTTGTAGATTATCAATATATGCATGATTACCATTTCCGGCTTATGCCAGAGTTTGCATCTTGCTATCTTTGTAGTTGCCCATTCCATAACCTAATATGGAAAGAAACACTCCACTCTTGCGCTCTTGTTCTATCAACGCCAGTAGACCCTCATTACTGGAAACTCCTACATTGAAGTCTCCATCAGTACATAGAATAATACGATTATTACCTCCTTTTATAAAGTTTTGCTTTGCTATTTTGTAGGCTAATTGTATACCGGCTCCTCCTGCAGTAGAACCTCCTGCGTTCAGATTGTCAAGCGCTTCTTTTATTTTTTGTTTGTTCGCTCCCGATGTCGAAGGTAAAACTTCTCCTGCAGAGCCTGCATATACAACTATAGCTACACGATCTTTCTCTCGAAGATTGTTTGTCAGTAGTTTTAATGATGACTTTACAAGGTCAAGTCGTGTAGCGCCATACATCGATCCCGAAACATCTATAAGAAAAACAAAGTTTGAAGCCGAGAGATTTTCTCCAGCCATACTGCGTGCTTTTAATCCGATTTTTACCAAGCGATTTTGACTATTCCAAGGACAATTGCCTACTTCTGTAGATATTTTTACAGGGTCGTTCCCTGTCGGTTCGGTATAATTGTAGCTAAAGTAATTAATGAGTTCTTCTATTCGCACTGCGTCTTTGTTGGGTAGACTTCCCCGATTTATAAAACGCCGCATATTGCTATATGATGCCGCATCTACATCTACCGAAAATGTAGAGAGTGGCTCTTCGTTTGCTAAACGAAACCTGTTTTATAAATCGGGGAAGTCTACCCAACAAAGACGCAGTGCGAATAG
>NZ_JAIXHZ010000212.1:0-2928 GCF_043392705.1 Dysgonomonas sp. Shenzhen-Wh21 | reverse complement strand
TAATCCTTATTATATTTCTCTACATCGAAATAAACCGAGCCATTACTTTCATATGCATATCATAGAGCAGATAGAGGCAATCAAAGGTATATTGAAAGCCGGATATGCATATGAAAGTAATGGCTCGGTTTATTTCGATGTAGAGAAATATAATAAGGATTACGATTATGGTATTCTTTCTCATCGCAATATCGAAGAAATGCTAAATACGACACGTGAGCTCGATGGTCAGGAAGAGAAGAGAAGTAGAGTTGATTTTGCTCTGTGGAAAAAAGCTGCACCCGAACATATTATGCGTTGGCCTTCGCCTTGGAGTGATGGTTTTCCCGGGTGGCACATCGAATGTTCGACTATGAGTATAAAATATCTTGGCCGAGAATTTGATATACATGGTGGTGGGCTCGATCTTATGTTCCCTCATCACGAATGCGAGATAGCTCAGAATACGGCAATGGAAAAGCATCAGGTAGTAAGATACTGGATGCATAACAATATGATAACTATCGGCGGGCAGAAAATGGGCAAGTCCTTAGGAAACTTCATTACACTGGATGAGTTCTTTACGGGCACTCATAAAATGCTGGTACAGGCGTATAGCCCTATGACAATTCGTTTCTTTATTTTGCAGGCGCATTATCGTAGTACAGTAGATTTCAGTAACGAAGCCTTGCAAGCTGCAGAAAAGAGCCTCGAACGACTTTATGATGCATACGCACGTATAGAGAAAATTCCTGTTTCAGCTACATCTTCTGTAGATGTGAAAAATATTAGGAACAAGTGCTATGAGGCATTAAATGATGATTTGAATTCGGCAATCGTAATTGCGCATCTTTGTGAAGCCGGAACAACAATCAATTCTGCTAGTGCCGGTAATATAACATTGAATCAGGAAGATATAAATGAACTTAAAGAAGTATTTGATATCTTTTTGTTTGGCATACTTGGTATCCGTAATGATGCAATAGGTGCAAATAGTGGCAATAATGAAGCATTTGGAAAAGCTGTAGATTTATTGCTTGAAATTCGCCAAAAAGCAAAAGAAAATAAAGATTGGGCTACTTCAGATCAGATTCGCAACGAATTGGCTAAAGCCGGATTTGAAATCAAAGATGGCAAGGATGGTGCCGAGTGGAAACTGAAATAAGCCGTTTTCTCTTTATCTAAAGCATCAATATTTATCTTATTGTACATCGAAGGCTATTTTTATGAACTTTGAAAAGTGACAAATGAAAATAGCCTGAAATCTGTCACTTTTGTCACCTTTTATAGAGAATATAATGATAGCTAAACAGATACAAGAAGAGCTAAATGCCTATTCAACTCCTGAAAAGCGGGAATTTCTTCCGTACTTTTTCAAAACAGGGAAAGGTCAATATGGAGAAGGTGACAAGTTTCTGGGAGTTGTTGTTCCTGATACTCGAAAAGTAGCTAAGAAATATAAAGATATTCCTTTTACAGAGGTAGCAAAACTTCTCAATAATGAATATCATGAGTGTCGCCTGTGTGCTTTGCTTATTCTCGTAGAGTTATTTAAAAAGACAAAGGACGAGACTAAGAAACAAGAGATTGTAGATTTTTATTTGGCTCATACACATCGTATCAATAACTGGGACTTGGTAGATCTCAGTGCAAAAGATATTGTTGGAGAGTACCTTGTAGATAAAGACAGATCAGTTTTGTATCAATTAGCGGACAGCTCTCTGTTGTGGGATCAACGTATTGCTATTATTGCCACATTCGCATTTATCCGTCGAAACGATTATCAAGATATTTTAGATTTATCCCGACGATTATTATATCATAAGCATGATCTGATGCATAAAGCTATCGGGTGGATGCTAAGAGAGGTAGGTAAGAGAGATAAAATGCAATTAACTGATTTTCTTGATCGTTATAGTAAAGAGATGCCTCGTACGATGTTGCGTTACTCAATAGAAAAATTAAGCCCTGAAGAAAGGGCGTTTTACATGAAGAAATGATAAATTATCTCACTCATACATTATCCAACGGACTTCGTATTGTGCACAAACCAATTGAAAGTAACGTTTCTTATTGTGGTTTTATAGTCAATGCAGGTACACGCGATGAAGCTCCCGATCAGTACGGTATGGCTCACTTTGTAGAGCATATGCTGTTTAAAGGCACGGACAAAAGACGGGCGTATCATATTATCAACCGTATGGAAAATGTGGGTGGAGAGCTCAATGCATTTACTAATAAAGAAGAAACGGTTGTTTACTCAGTCTTTCTTGAGCAACACTTTAGTCGTGCGATAGAGTTACTTTCTGACATTACTTTTCATTCGAATTTTCCCCAATCGGAAATTGAAAAAGAAGTAGAGGTTATTATAGACGAAATACATTCGTATGAAGATAGTCCATCAGAACTGATCTTTGATGAATTCGAAAACCTTGTTTTTGATCAGTCCCAGATAGGGCATAATATATTAGGAAGTGCCGAGCTGTTGCAGAACTTTGATGGGCAGATGGCTAAGGGTTTTGTGAACAAATTCTATAATCCTTCCAATATGGTGTTTTTTTCACTTGGAAGAACAGACTTTAAGAAGATTGTTTATTATGCCGAGAAATATTTGTCGGCTATTCCTGATATAAAATCAGATATACAACGGATAAAGCCAGTTGACATCTCGTCAGTAAATAAGAGGGAGGATAAAGATACTTCGCAGGCACATGCTCTGATTGGCGGACGTTCATATTCATTGTGTGACCCCAATAGAAGAGTCTTAAATCTTTTGAATAACCTTTTGGGTGGTCCGGGAATGAATAGCCGTTTGAATATCTCATTACGAGAGAAAAGAGGCTATGTATATAACGTAGACTCGTCGATCACATCATATACTGATACACTTATCTACATTTCTCTTATCACAGCCAAAATAAATTGAAGTTATCCCCGTATCAGTATATG
>NZ_JAIXHZ010000211.1:0-1754 GCF_043392705.1 Dysgonomonas sp. Shenzhen-Wh21 | reverse complement strand
GTAACGAATACAAGATCAGTAATTTATATTATTTGATAATATAGTCCTGCCGTGGTCACTTTTGTAAAGTGAATAAGCGTGTAAATCAATGGTTTACACGCTTAACTTTTTAGATACTTAGGATAGTACTTAGGAAAAGAATATAAATTACTGATCTTGTATTCGTTACAAACAAACATATACAATTACCTGATATATAACATCATATACAATATATTTACACATATTCGATTATCCTTCTCTATATTTTCATCATTCTATTTTTTGTAAGTACTTTTACAGGGTACTTACTTTTATTTAAAATGGAAATATCAAAATATCTAATACGATTTAATCTTATATCTTCAAGTAAAGATAAAGATGAAAAACAAATATTCCTAATTGTAACAATAGAAGGTATTAAAAATTATTATTATATAGGACACCGGGTCGAGCCGAAAAACTTCATAAAAATAAAAGATAAAGGAATATTGCTATGGCAAGTAAAGAAAAATACATTTAATAAAGCTGGAGAACCAGCCTCTACAATAAACGCCAGAATAAGAGAACTTGAAAATGCAGCTCTTGTTGTTTTTGAACAGAATTTTAAGGGACGCAATATTGAATTTTCTAAAGATGAATTCAAAAGACTCTTACAAATTCAGTTGAATGAATACGAAGGAACAAATGAAGGTTCAAGTGAAAACTCCCCTATCCTATTTTTCGAGGCCTATGAGAAATTTAAAGATGAATCTAAAGTTTCAGATGGAAGACGCAGGCATTATGTTGCAGATATAAACCGATTAAGAGAGTACGAGAAGAAAAAGAAAAATCCTTTAACGTTCGAAAATTTAAATATACTAGATTATAATAAATATATATCTAAAGGACGTGCGTCAAATACTGTTGTGACAATAATGAAGCGACTAAAGGGATTCTATAATTACTGCAAAATAGAATCGATCATTAAAGAGTCTCCATTTGATAAAATAAACTTTGCAACCAAAATAGGATCTGAAATTTATGGTGAACCTATCTGCATGACAAGGGAGGAATTGACCCAATTATATGAAAAGAAAATGCCGGATTACATCACGGAATTGGTTCGAGACATGTTCTGTCTACAAGCAGCATTAGGCTGTCGAGTTGGTGATTTCGTTCGACTTACCTACAATAATATCCAGGAGGGTACTTTAGTCTACTTTCCATCCAAAACAAAAGTATATGTAAATAAGATTGTTGTCCCTATATCTAATCGAGCGAATGAGATAATAAATAAGTATAGGAATAAAGGACAAGCTAACCTAATCATGCCATTTTTACACCCCAATGATTATAACGAGCAGTTAAAAGTAGTCTTTCGAATTGCCGAACTTAATAGAAAAGTTATGCAGTTCAACCGTGACACAGGTAACGAGGAGATATCGGAACTTCATCAATTGGCAACTTCTCATTTGGCACGAAGAACCTTTGTTGATATACTTTGCCAAGCTGGCGAACCTATTCATGTTGTAGCTTCTATGTCCGGACACTCCGAGAACTCGAAAGCATTTGACAGATATCGCCGCAGACCAGAACAGTTACAGAAAGAAGCTGTAAATAGATCTATGGATTAACAGCACTCTTACTTTTTTCAGTCTGGTATTTTAGTAGGGCCACTTCTTGTTCCAATGCTCTATTTTTACTCAAGGCTTTTTGTAGTTGCTCTCGCAAAGAGGCTATGATTTTGTCTTTTTCGTCCATCGGTTATTATAAGTCTATTTATTTGCATAAAA
>NZ_JAIXHZ010000210.1:0-3435 GCF_043392705.1 Dysgonomonas sp. Shenzhen-Wh21 | reverse complement strand
ATGCCATAATCTGTCTCGACAGTATATTCAGTTCCTGTAAAAGGAATCTCAGCCATCCCCCTGAAATCATAGTTGTCATAATAATTCACTGACAGAATGTTTGGAGTTTTCGTAAAAATCTTAACTACCCCATCTACTTGTATGTTATACCTTTTATAACTTCCTGTACTGGCATATACACCTTTCACTACTTTATTGCTTATACTTATAGTGTCATTACTGAGGCCGGTTAATACTATTCTGTTCCATTCGTCAGGGATAGAGAACAACCATTGCCCTTTACTACGTAGTTCTCCGTCCTGTGAATAAATAACCTGGTCAGCTTTGTCGTAGACGTAATAAACCCATTCACATCCGGGCAACTTTTTTGCTATACATCGGTTCCGTTCATCATATTTATAGAGATAAGCATATAACTTCAAATTAGTATCAGCCTCTGTCCAATTAGATGAACTTACTATTCTATCCGAAGCTTCTGGAGGAAGCACTGCACGAAGATTCCCAAAGCTGTCATAGATGTAATTTGTGTCATACAATTTTCCTGCGTTTATCTGGCGAGTTAATACTACCTGACCCTGTTTATCCTTGAATTCATAGGATACATTGTCATTCTCGTCTTTCAGTCGAGTTACATACAATTCACCGGCTCCATAATTAGCTGTCCGGGAAAGGCTAATCGTTTTAGTTTCATCTGTAGTCTTATACAGCCCACAAACTAATGAATCCGAATCTGTCCACATAGTCCCGGATTTAGCTATATTGGTCAGGTAACCGGTTCGTACGGCTTTCTTACTCGTTTTCCAATCTACACCTGTTCCGTATTGTTCTAAGATACGGTTTAGGGGAGAGGCTTCATAGACAGGACGGCTATAAGCTACCGAATCTGCCACCGTATTGTAGGTAGTGCTGTTATAGGTAGTCATAGCCTTTGCTTTATATGTATCCAGTGGTATATAAGCACCGTTATTACCAGCAGCTACAACAGGAAGCCATGTACGTTCTTTTCGTCCGAAAGGGTCATACTCCTGATAAGTCACAAGGTCTGCTGTCAATTGAGTTACAGTCTTTTGAACTACTTGTACTGGACGCCCCAAACCATCGAAATACTGGATGGCCTCCAAATAGGTCGATCCATCATCTTTAGTATAGGTACGCGTCTGAATATAATTCTGATTTGCTGTTTGGGTGTGTAGATCTGTGATCATCAAAACAGCTAGAAGAAACATAAGGGTATATTTTGTTTTCATATTGAAAATCGTTTATTGGTTTTGGTAATGATAATCATACCATTGGATATTTTTTTCAACATCAATTCCATTTGAGTCTTTTTCTTTTATATAGGTGCGTTTCAATCTGCCTCTATTATCATAATCATAATAAGTAGTTATACCTGATGGATTTGTAACTGAAGTCATACCAAAAAACGGTTTAAATGTATAAGTAGTAACAAGAGCTTTAGATAGTACCTTTTGAAGACTGCCATCTTTTAATTTAGCTTCATTAGGTACCGCCAGAGTTGAAAGTGCATTGATGCTAGGCACTGAAAATACAGAATTGACAATCGCTTCTAATTCTGCAAAAGTATAACCTGTCGTCTTTATTTCCGCTATAGGGTATTGGCCTTGGTAAGACCATAGATAAAAGGTTTTATTAGAACTGTCTTTCGATATATAAAGAGGATTACCATAACTATCATAATTGTGATAAACTAAACGGCTTTCCAACGTATTACCAAATCCTGTATTTGTTTTTTCAACAGAGATCAATGGTACATTATTAAATAATGAATATTCATTTATTTTTTTGTTCGAAGTATTATTTGTCCCCATTTCTACACTAACCAGTCCATCTAAAAAATTCAATTCTTGCGCTTTAGATTTTATTGCGCCCAAAGGTAATTCATTCATATATGTATATGCTATGTAATTCATATTACCATTACTATTTATTGTAGATTCTTTTATCAACAATTTTAAGCTAGAATCATATTCATAGTCTGTAGTTGTAGTGGTTTGGATTACTCCATTTTCATTATAATTTTTTTCTGTTTTCTTTTTCAGCGCTGTCCATTGGGGAACAATAGCAGGATACAGATATGCGGTAATAGGAGTATATTTACTCGTCATATTAGTACAAAACCAATTCAGATCAACAGGTGTATTGGGATCTCCAGCGTTATTCATCTCCCTCTGCATAATACCCCATAAAGGAATAGATTGAACTTTATCATAAATATTAGAAATTTCTTTTACAAGATTAAAGCTAGTTCCTTTCTTTATATAATGTGATTCTTTCAATAACTGGCCATTATCTTTATAACTAATATCCAAGAATGGGGCATTTGAAAAATTATGATCAAAAGGTAATGCAAAATTGAGGGGCAAAGTTAAATAATCGCGAGGATGAGATGAATAATCTAAATGCCTATCTCCTTTAATATTATAATTATATACACTTTTGCCATTTACGCCTGTTTCATCTCCTTGATATACAGTGACAGTACCATACCCTATTGGACATTTTAGACTCCTTAATCCATTCGAATGAAAATAAAAAGTTGTATTACTTTCCTTACCTAAATACATATATGAATACCGTGGATAACTTGTAATCAAATATGATGCATTATCATCGTAACTATAGCTTTGTTCTCCAACCTTGGTACTCCCATTACTATCATATGAAGTAATCTTCTTTATTCTTAGACCACCAGCATATTGCATACGATTTTCAGATAGAAATTGATACTTGCCAGGAACATATGAATACTTCAGATCAAACTCGTCAAATGAGCTTTTCAACGTACCTTCTATCTTCAATGTATATTCGCCTGTAGAAAGGGGTTTCGTTGATTTATATATCAATGTCTTCAATAATACAGGATCGCTCGTATTTGGATATAAAATAAATTGATTTTTTGTTTTGCTTAGTTCTATTGTTTCAATTATCGCACCAGACGACGAGTTTTTTAATTCTATTAATAATTTATCGCTACTAGCTATTTTATTTATAAATGTTTGTGCATTTTCAGGAAGAAGTATTTTGATGTCCATCGTACAATCATAATCCGATTCAGAAACTCTAAAATTTTGTTGTATCAATGAATTATATAAAACTGTCGGATTGCTTGTACGACTGCCATAATATTGTATGGTCTTTCTTTGACTGTAGAAATTTTGTTGAAGATTGTCTCCTGTAGAATTAGATGATAGGAATTTATTTGATTCATATTCAAATTTGGTTTTTCCTCCAGTAGGGTATATCATCTCAGTCAAAATAAAAGCTTGATTGTAGGAAGGATTAACCTCTCGGTTTGCGGGATAATATAACATTCCTCCTTCTATAACATTCACCGGCCTGTTTGAATTACGATATGTTTGATCAGGAATTAAATGTTTATTTAATTGCCCATTATAACATTCCCCAATGGTGAGA
>NZ_JAIXHZ010000209.1:0-47117 GCF_043392705.1 Dysgonomonas sp. Shenzhen-Wh21 | reverse complement strand
AGAGATGATATCTTTTTTCTGTTGTTCAAGTTCAGCTTCGATAAGAGCTTTGTGAGAAACAACAACGTTTTTGAACTCGTGGTTGATTTTCACTACCTTGAACAACAGAAAAAAGATATCATCTCTAAGCTTGAAAAAGGTCAGGTACTTGAAGGTACAGTTAAGAACATCACTTCTTACGGTGTATTTATCGACCTTGGCGGCGTAGACGGACTAATCCACATTACAGACCTTTCTTGGGGACGTGTACAACACCCAGAAGAAGTGGTTAAATTGGATGAGAAAATCAACGTTGTTATTCTTGACTTCGATGATGACAAGAAACGTATTGCATTAGGATTGAAACAATTGACTCCTCACCCTTGGGATGCACTTAGCGCTGAGCTTAAAGTAGGCGACAAGGTGAAAGGTAAAGTTGTGGTTATGGCTGACTACGGTGCATTCATCGAAATCGCTCCGGGTGTAGAAGGCTTGATCCACGTTTCAGAAATGAGCTGGGCTCAACACTTACGCAGTGCACAAGACTTTATGAAAGTTGGCGACGAAGTAGAAGCTGTAGTGCTTACTCTTGATCGCGACGAACGTAAAATGTCTCTTGGTATCAAACAATTGAAACCAGATCCATGGGAAAATATCGAAGAAAAATATCCTATCGGAAGCCAGCACACTGCAAAAGTTCGCAACTTCACTAACTTCGGTGTATTTGCAGAAATAGAAGAAGGTGTAGACGGACTAATCCACATTTCAGACCTTTCTTGGACTAAGAAAATCAAACACCCTAGCGAAGTTACTGCTATAGGTGCTGACATCGAAGTACAAGTACTTGAAATAGACAAAGAAAACCGTCGTTTAAGCCTTGGTCACAAACAACTTGAAGAAAACCCTTGGGATGTATTCGAAACTATATTTACTGTAGGTTCTGTACACGAAGGTACTCTTGTTGAAATGGTTGACAAAGGAGCAGTAATCTCTCTTCCTTATGGTGTTGAAGGTTTTGCAACTCCTAAACATTTGGTAAAAGAAGATGGTTCTCAAGCTAAGATCGATGAAAAACTTGATTTCAAAGTAATCGAGTTCAACAAAGACTCTAAAAGAATTATCGTATCTCACAGCCGTGTGTTTGAAGATGAAAAGCCGGAAGCTAAAGAAGCTGCTGCTGAAAAAAGAGCAAAAAAATCTTCTAAGAAAGAACAAGCTGAAACTTCAACTCAATCTAACGTAGAAAAAACTACATTAGGCGATATAGAAGAGCTTGCAGCATTGAAAGAAAAACTTTCGGGAGATAACAAATAAATATCTTTTTGATATTCTGATAAAAGGGTTCACTAATTAGTGAACCCTTTTTCGTTTAAAATGTTAAAATAAAAGTGAAAGTTCTCTGTACATTTTGTATATATGAAAAGACTATCTAATTTTGCATTTTAGTTGCATAAGCAATCAACACATAAAACCACTATATGAATACTAAGAGTTTAGGATTAGCCTTATTTTTCTTTTTTAGTATAGCATCCACAGTTTCGGCACAACAGTTTCTATCGCTGGAGCAATGCCGACAACTTGCAATAGAGAACAACAAATCGCTCAAGATCGCTTCTGAGCAAGAGAGAATAGCATATTATGAGAAGAAGGATGCACTTACCAAATTCTTCCCCGAGATATCGTTTACGGGAGCATATTTGCGCAATGAGAAGAATTTGTATCTCATTCCATCTTCTGCCATACCGACATCCATACCTCTCCCGATAGAGATTCCCGGAATAGGCAATAATATTCCGATAGACGACAAAATCCGCAATAGCATTCATGATCTAGGAAAGGTAGACATCAAAAACGTATGGGCGGGAGGATTTACGCTTACACAACCGTTGTTTATGGGAGGAAAGATCGTTGCTTACAATGATTTGAGATCTTATGCTCAAGACCTAGCCAAAACGATGAAAGAGACTCAAATGACAGAAGTTATCGTGGAGGTAGACAATGCATATTGGCAGGTTGTATCAGTAGCCAATAAGAGGAAGTTGGCGGAGGCGTATGTTAAACTCATGCAAAAGATGGACTCTGATATTTCTGCAATGGAGCAAGAGGGCGTAGCCACAAAAGCCGACAGGCTATCAGTGAACGTAAAACTAAATGAGGCAGAGATGACTCTTACAAAAGCTGAAAACGGGCTGAGTCTTTCAAAAATGCTATTGGCGCAAATATGTGGACTGGAGATTAACGATCAGCTTACATTGAAAGATGAAAATATAACAGACATTGCAACCGATGAAGGCGTAGAAGCTATACCCAACATAGACGAAGCCATATTGAACAGGACAGAGATAAGAAGTCTCGAGCTAGCCACAAAGATATATGGGAAGAAAGAAAAGATTGCGGTAGCCGAGTTTATGCCGAATGTTGCACTTACAGCAAACTATTTATGGACAAATCCGAATTTGTTTGACGGTCTGGAAAACAAGTTCGCCGGAATGTGGAATGTAGGAGTACTACTAAAAGTCCCTTTGAATTTTGCGTCTAATTCGGCAAAACTGAATGTAGCAAAAGCCGAAACACGTGTCAAACAATTTGAAATGGAGGATGCAAAAGAAAAAATTAAACTGCAAATAAACCAATCAGCATACAAACTGTCGGAAGCAAACAAAAAGCTAAAGACTGCACAAAAAAACACAGAAAAGGCTGATGAAAATCTAAGATACGCAAACGTAGGATTCGAAGAAGGAGTAATCCCTTCGTCGGATGTTATAGCAGCACACACAGCCTGGTTATCGGCTCACTCGGATCTTATAGATGCTCAGATCGACATTATCTTATGCCGAATATACCTGAACAAAGCATTGGGTCGTAAGTTTTAAAAACATCTTATATTTATCTATATATAAGGAACTAAGATGATAAAAGTATACAACTGGGAAAACAATAAAAAAAGTGTCACTTTTGTCACCTTTTAGACCTAAAACAACTGATTAACAAATCGATATATATTTGAAAAAAAGTAACAAATAAAGATATGGATACAGAAAACAAAAAAACAGGTTCTAAACTCATACCTATTCTGATTTTTGCCGCCGTTATTATTCTAGTTGGCTTATACGGTTTCTTCTTCCTCAACCAAGAAGACAACATCATACAAGGTGAAGCGGATGTAACCGAAGTACGTATATCAAGCAAAGTGCCCGGACGTATAGCAAAATATATGGTAGACGAAGGAAGCTATGTAAAAAAAGGTGACACTCTTGCTATATTAAGTATCCCTGACATCGACGCTAAGCTGGCACAGGCAAATGCGGCACAGCAAGGGGCTGCGGCACAAAACCAAAAAGCAATAAAAGGTGCACGCGTAGAGCAAATCCAAGGGGCATACGAAATGTGGCAAAAGGCTAAAGTAGGAACAGACATAGCTCAGAAGTCGTACAAGCGTGTTCAAAACTTGTTTGACAAAGGTGTTGTAACCGCACAAAAGAGAGATGAAGCCGAAGCACAATACAACGCATCGGTTGCAACAGAAAAAGCCGCGAAGTCTCAATACGACATGGCTGTAAACGGTGCAGAAAAAGAAGACAAAGAAGCCGCCTTTGCCTTATTGGAAAGAGCGAAAGGTGCTGTAGCAGAAGTATCATCTTACATCTCTGAAAGCTATCTGATCTCACCTATTGACGGAAAGGTTACCGAAAAATTTCCGAACGAAGGAGAGTTGGTAGGTACAGGAGCTCCGATAATGAATGTTGCTAAACTAGACGATAAGTGGGGTTCATTCAACATCAGAGAAGACCATCTAAAGAACTATAAAGATATAGGTAAGACATTCAAGGCATACGTTCCGGCACTGGATCAGGAAGTAGAGATGACCGTATACTATGTCAAAGATTTGGGATCGTATGCAGCATGGAAAGCAACCAAAACAACAGGACAGTACGACAGAAAGACTTTTGAGGTAAAAGCACGATTCAACGACAAAGCAATCGATGTACTGCCGGGAATGTCACTTATCATTAAAGAATAACAAATGAGCTCTAAAACCGGTATACTAGCCATATTCAAAAGGGAGTGGATACGTATATCCTCATCCAAAATATGTATATGGGGGATATTCGTTGCTCCGCTATTGTCCATGATTATTTTGATGTGGATGATGAGCGCAGGGCTACCCTCACGTATACCTATTGCGGTGGTAGACTTAGACAATACGACTACAACACGCTCTTTGATACGCCAGTTGGATGCTTTTGAAAAAACAAACATAAAGTACAAAAGCCTTTCGTTTAAAGAAGCAAGGCATCAGATGGAGCGAATGGAAGTATATGCTGTACTGACCATACCGAAAGATTTTACGAAAGATGCAATTTCAGGCAATCGCCCCAAATTGGTTTATTATACCAACAATGCTTTTTTAATATCGGGCTCTCTGTTATTTCAAGACTTGAAAACAATATCTACGCTGGCTTCGGCCTCAGTAGGACTAAAGACCGCAACGGCAAAGGGCTATACAGAAAACCAGATTATGCCGATCTTGCAACCTATTACCATAGATGCGCATCCCACAGGAAATCCTTGGCTCAACTATTCGGTATATCTGAACAATGTCCTCTTGCCGGGTATATTGCAATTGATTATCCTGATGTTTACCGTATCAGCTTTCGGTTCGGAAATAAAAGCGGGTAACGGTTCAAAACTGATGTCTATGGGAGACAATTCCATCATCAAAGTAATGATAGGTAAACTACTTCCGTACACGATCATATATATGGGGATAGCATTATTATTTATGGCAGTTCTTTATTACATCAATCGATTTCCATTGCATAATGGTTTTTGGCCTATGTTTTTTAATTATGTATGCCTCATCCTGGCAGCACAGGGAGCAGGCGTCATCCTTTTGGGAATATTCCGCAATTACAGATTCGCGCTAAGCATAGCCAGCCTCATAGGAATGGTATCATTTTCTATCACAGGATTTTCATTCTCTACATTGGCAATGGATGGAAGCCTGAGTGCATTGAGCAACTTATTCCCGCTAAGGCATTTTTTCCTTATCTATGTAGATCAGGCGCTAAATGGTATAGCGGTGGGCTACTCCATGTATCATTATGCGGCACTGCTTGGCTTTGTGTTGCTATCAATATTCTTCTTCGGTACTGTAAGAAAATTACTGAAGGATAACGTATATGAGCTATGAAAAGATTACTACTTGACATATATTATGTTTGGATTAACGAGCTAAAGGTCATATTCAAAGACCCGGCAGTCATATTACTATTCTTTATAGTACCGCTGGCCTACCCTGTACTGTATAGCTTTATATACAATAACGAAACTGTACATGAGGTAAAAGTTATATTTGTAGATGATTCAAACTCTTCGCTATCAAGGGAATTTAAAAGAAAGGTAGATGCCACAGCCGATGTAAAAGTAATAGGATACGCTTCGGACATGGAAGAAGCCCGTGAAGCTCTCCGCAGGAAAGAGGCTTACGGAATAATGTATATCCCCAGAGACTTCAGCAAAGATATACATACTCAGCAGCAAACGAAAGTTAGCGTGTATGCCGACATGAGCAGTCTACTGTTTTATAAGGCAATGATACTCAGTGCTACCGAAGTATCGCTGGATATGGGTGCGGATATACGCGTTGTCGAAACCGGAAGCGGCAGTCAGGAAGAAGATGCGACTACTCGACAAACAGTAGAGAATGAATGGGTTCCGATGTATAACCCACAGAATGGATTTGCAAGCTTCCTTGTTCCTGCGATACTTATATTGATTATACAGCAAACTATGTTTCTGGGTATCGCTACTATTGTTGGTACACACAACGATAAGAAACGGTTTACAATAGCATCGCACACAGCCCAAGGCAAAAATGTAGGCGCCATAAAGCTAACGATAGGCAAGGCCTTTTGCTATGCCTCTTTATACATGCTAATCTCGGTATGGGTACTACGGGTAATACCATATATCTTCAAGTTTCCGCAGATAGGAGACCCATTGACAATTGCAGCATTTCTTATGCCGTTCCTGTTATCGGCTACATTCTTTACAATGACACTCTCCTACTTCTGCTCGCAGCGTGAATTTGGAATGATGTTGTTTGTATTTACCAGTGTCATATTTATATTTATATCGGGTATATCTTGGCCTTGGACTGAGATACCTACAGCCATAAAGGCGATAGCATATATTGTTCCGTCTACACCGGGTATTCACGGATTTATAAAAATAAACACAATGGGAGCTACTCTGAATGATGTGTGGTTCGAATATATAGCTCTTTGGATACAGGCAGGAATATATTGTATTACGGCAACCATAATGTATAAATGGTGGATACAGAATTACGACCCGGAATACAAAGGTATGATAAGAAAAAGAGTTGAATAAATCTTCAACTCTTCTTCATCTTCTATTGATATTTCTCGAAGTCAAAATCTTCTCGCTTAGCAAAGCCACCTTCTATAAGTAACTCTGCGGCACGCCTGTAATCCTCCGATCTGACCTGTAATCTGGCTGTACCTAACCCTGCGGTGTAAACAGTAAGATATTCTCCATTTACAACACAGTCTATGCCATTGTCAATCAGAAATGATTTTGCTATAGCCAAATTAGCTTCAAAGTCAGCGCTTTTTAAAGTAACCAGTTCATCCATAATCTTTAGATTTATTATCCACTTATAAATGTAGATATAATCAACAAATTAGACAAGACGAAGAATATTTATTTCAATTATTTATAAAATAATTCGGTTTATACCATAAACTACTTTACATTTACAGAATAAAATATTATAAATCACTTTAAGTAAAAAATATGATACTCCGGTTAACTCTTATAATAACTCTATTAACGCTATCAGTCAGGGCATTTAGCCAGATTCAAATACAAGGATATGTACGAGACGAAAACAGCAAAGGCATAGCTTTCGCAAATGTTTATATAGAAAATACAGTGGATGGAACGAGTACCGATGAGAACGGACACTTTGTTTTAGAAACTGAAGAGAAAGGGTCTGTTACGCTGATAGCTTCATTTGTAGGATATAAACCGTTCTCTATCACTTCCGATGTTTCGAAATTGAACAACTTAGCTATTAACCTGAAGCCCGACCTAACAAACTTGAATGAAGTAGTCGTTACGGCAGGTAGTTTCCAGCTAAAAGGAGGATCGAATCTGGAAAAAAAGAATGCTATCGATCTAGTTACAGCGGCAGGCTCGGAAGGAGATTTATATAAATCTATAACAAACTTACCCGGTGCTCAAATATCCGGCACAGACGGCAAACTGCAAGTAAGAGGCGGAAGCAGTTATGAGACTCAGACCTATATAGACGAGATGCACGTAATGTCGCCATATACATCCATGCCGGCAAACACAGCAGTGAGGGGAAGGCACTCTACATTTATATTTGATGCGATAAACTTCTCTACGGGAGGCTTCTCGCCGGAGTATACTCAAAGTTTGTCGAGCGTACTGCCCTTGTCGACTAAAGACGAAAGCACTATTACGAAGATAGGAGCTAGCCTAACTAGTGTAGGCTTGGGAACGGGAGGCACAAAATCGTGGGATAAAGGATCAGCTTCTTTTGATGTAAATTATACAAATCTTGAGCCATATACAAAACTTATATTCCCTGACGAAAAGCCGGATTGGGATAAGTATTATCAAGGAATATCGGCAGCCAATCAGTTTCGGTTTAAGCTAGAAGACAAAACATATCTTAAAACATATTTCACTTACGACAAAACTCTTTTTAAGAAAAGAGAGACTCCCGCATTCAGTAATATTGATCGCAAACTAGATTTTGATGAAGATAACCTATACCTAAACAGCACATTCAAAAAGCGATTTACCAATGGGATAAATTACTTCGCCGGAGTAGCTTATTCATGGAATAAGAAGAATATAAATAATGCCAGAGTACCGAATGACTTGTTTAAGTCGGATGAAAGTGAACTCCATTTAAAAACAAAGGCTGAGAAAAGATTTTCGAGCTTGTATAAGCTTGCAGTAGGTACAGAAGCGTTGGTCAGAAAATATGAAATGACTTACATGGACGAGAAAAGTATAGAAAGAAAAGTAAATCATAATATCGAAGGATTATTCTTCAGCAATGATTTTAATCTATCAGACAAGCTGCTCTTAAACGCATCATCACGTATCGAGTATGCTTCGTTAGACAAGTCTTTTGCTCTACTTCCCCGCATTGCCTTAAACTACAATATAAAGAAAGACATTGTATTATCGGCTGTCGCAGGAAAATATCAGCAAACTTCCCCCAACGAAAATTTGATTTACAACAATCACCTGTCACAAGAGAATACAACACAATATATACTAAGTGCACAAAATACAATTACAAATTATCGAGTATTCAGAGTAGAAGTTTACCACAAGAAATATAATAAACTAACTACCATATATGACGACTTTTATCACTCTGATGGACATGGATATAGCCAAGGCGTAGACCTAATGTATAAAGATGGGTTCAGAACAGGGAACAAGCAATCCTTAGAATATATGCTATCGTATTCATACAATGATTCGAAGCGAAAATATGCCGAATACAATAAAAAAGTTACGCCGCCATTTGTTACAAAACATAATGCATCGGTCATTCTAAGATATTCGAACGAAAAATTAAAAAGCATAATTGGAGTTACAAACCGTTTTGCCAGTGGGCGTGCATATCACAATCCCAATCTGCCCGGTGTAATGAACGAAACAACTCCCGCTTACAACTCTTTGGATGTTAGCTGGACTGTATTGGCACACAAAAGGCTAATCATATATGCGAGTGCTTCAAATATTCTTGGCAGAACCAACATATATGGGTATGATTATAATCCGAACCCGAATACATCGGGCAGATATGAAGCAAAGCCTATAAAGTCGTATCAAAATAATTTCTTCTTCATCGGATTCTTCTGGACACTGAGTGGAAAAGTAGCATACGATCCGGCAACATTTTAAAATAAAACATTAACCCTTAATTATATTCTTATGAAAACGTTTAAATTTTATCTTTGTATAGCAATACTAATTGTACCAATGGCTTTATCAGCAATAACAAATACTGATTCAACCTATTTGAAAGTAATGGAGAAAACAGTATTAAAATTAGATTCGGCCAAATCGGTAAACGAGTTACAAACAATCCGGAATCAATTTGAACGGATATCTTTGAAATATGACAAAGAATGGCTACCTCTTTACTATGTAGCATACACAGGAATACAAATGGTATATTACAGCCCGAAGGCAGAAAACAATGAAGCCATTCTCGAAACGGTAAAAGCAAGTCTTGACAAGCTAAATTCATTTACCGATGCCGACAAGTCAGAAGTCAGTACTTTGTATGGGTATTATTACAATGGATTATCGATGACTAATCCCGCAGTAAATGGACAAAAATATTTTAATGATGTAATCAGTAACTATGAGAAGGCTATAAAGCTGAACCCGGAAAATCCGAGACCAATCTTTTTATTGGCTTTTTATGAAAGTTTTTTACCAGACTTTATTCGCTCGAAACATGATTTTTGTGAAGAGATAAGTAAAGCAAAATTACTATATCAAAAAGAACAAAAAACAATAGGCCAACCGCATTGGGGCGAAACTTTTATGATACAAATTTCAGCGAAGTGCAATAAATAAAATAATACCGGCATAATGGAAAATAATTTCACCGAACAAGATAGCTTGAAGCTTATCAATGAAATGATCTCGCAAGCGAGAAACAATTTTCAGGAAGGAGGCATTAGAACGAGTATATTCAGTGGATATGTAGTGGCAGCAACCGCTTTTGCCAATTTCATCCTCATCCATACATTAGACGATCCAAACCAATCATTCTGGATTTGGCTAACAATGATACCAATGATAATAATATCAAGAATAATAAAGAGGAGATATTCGAGAAGTGCGACAGTGAAAACACATATAGATAAAATAGTAAGACACATCTGGAATGCATTTGCTATATCTGTTGCTATCTTTCTTATAACTATTTATGGAGCAGCATACGCTTTACATTCAGGCTTTCTGGGAATCCTCATAACCCCTATAATTTTAACAATGATGGGTGCAGCACAATTTACAACCTCGATCGCTTGCCGATTCAGACCATACCTTTATGGAGCATGTATTTTTTGGGGAGGAGCCTTAATGTGCACATTAAGTTATATTTTTGCCAGTGGTGATATTCAATTTATTATCTTGGGTATATGTGCTATCCTTGGACTTTGTGTACCGGTACATATAGCAAACCGTAAAGCCGTTAAAAATGTTTAAAGAGCTTGATCCACTCTTACACTCGCAACTACGGCTGGCAGTAATATCATTGCTGCTATCTGTAGAAGAAGCTGACTTTGTCTTCATCCGAGAGAAGACAGGTTCAACTGCGGGTAACTTGAGCGTACAAATAGAAAAATTAAGCGAAGCCGGATATATCAACGTCCGCAAATTCATTGATGGGAAGAAACCCCGCACCGTTTGCAAAATAACTCAAACAGGCATAGATGCATTTGACAAATACGTAAAAAATCTGCAAAGTTATATTAAGAAATAATGCAAGAAGCAAACCATATCTTTATTAAGCGTGTTATAAAAGATAGAGTTCAATTTTATTAACATAAAAATAAAAGAGTATGGGATTCATTTGGTCGATAATAATAGGTATAGCTGCCGGATTTATAGCCGGCAAGATTATGAAAGGCAGTGGCTTCGGACTTATACTAAACCTTATAGTCGGTATTGTCGGAGGATTACTCGGTGGATGGATATTTACACTGCTCGGGTTGGATGTAAACGGTATTCTAGGCAACCTGGTAATGTCTACTATAGGAGCAATCGTACTGCTTTGGATAATATCCTTATTTAAGAAAAAAGAATAGAGTATAAAAAGATATAATTCTTAAAAGCAGAGAAAGAGGTATATTCCAACGAGTATGCCTCTTTCTCTGCTTTTAACTAATTCTTATTTCTTCGCCAGCAATACTACATTCTCTACATGATGTGTATGAGGAAACATATCTACAGGCTGTACTCTTTCCACTTTATATTTTTCGTCCAACAAAGATAAGTCACGTGCCTGAGTAGCCGGATTACAACTAACATATACAATACGATCGGGCTCGGCAAAAAGAATTGTCTTTATCACATCATCATGCATACCTGCACGTGGAGGGTCAGTGATAATCACATCAGGGCGTCCGTGCTCATTGATGAAGTCCTGTGTAAGGATATCTTTCATATCGCCTGCATAAAACAGCGTATTATCTATCTTATTTATTTGGGAATTAACTCTTGCGTCCAAGATCGCATCCTCTACATATTCTATCCCTATCACTTTCTTTGCCTTAGAGGCTACAAAGTTGGCAATAGTACCTGTACCTGTATAGAGGTCATATACAAGTTCATCGCCCGATAGATTTGCAAAATCACGTGCTATTTTATACAAGTTATAAGCTTGCTCGCTATTTGTCTGATAAAAAGACTTAGGACCTATCTTAAACTTTAAGCCTTCCATCTCTTCATATATACAATCATTTCCTTTCCATACCAGAACGTCTTGATCTGTTATAGTATCATTCGCTTTCTGATTGACAATATAGAGTAATGACGTTATTTGAGGAAACTCTGTGGCAACAGCCGTCAATAAGTCTTCTTGTTGTTCTTTTTCATCATCATAGAATACAACAATCACCATCAGTTCACCCGTTGTGGATGTCCGTACAATAAGGTTGCGCATCAATCCTCCTCTATTTCTTAAATCAAAGAAAGTATAGTTTTTATCGTAACAGTATTGACGTATAAAATTGCGAATCTGATTCGATATATCATCTTGCAGCCAGCATTTGTCTATATCCAACACCTTATCAAACATACCCGGAATGTGAAAGCCCAACGCATTCATATTATCAAAACTTTCGCCGGAATTGATTTGCTCCAAGGTAAGCCATTTTTTATTCGAAAAAGTGAACTCTAATTTGTTTCTATAAAACTGTGCTTTTTCCGAACCTAATATATGATGAATATCGGGTAACTCTATTTTTCCGATACGTGTCAAATTATCCTCAACCTGCTTTTGCTTATACTTTAATTGCTCCGCATAGGGCAGGACTTGCCATTTACAGCCGCCACAGATACCGAAATGTTCACAGAATGCTTCTGTACGGTTTGGTGAGTATGAGATAAAACGGACAGGCTTCCCTTCCGCATATTTATTTTTCTTGCGGGTTATTTGCAAATCGATCACGTCGCCCGGCACAACGTATGGTATAAACACAACCAAATCGTCTACCTTGGCTATCGCTTTGCCTTCTGCGGCTACATCTACGATCTCTACATTTTCTATTAACGGAAGTTCTTTTTTCTTTCTGGCCATTGATCTTTATTTGAGTATAAAATGCGTGCAAAGATAATTCTATTTTTTCGCTTTTTGGTGATAGCAACACCGGCTATCTCGAGAGCTTTAGAAAAAGGTGACAAAAGTGACACTTTTTTACTTATTTTTTATCGTCACTTTTCCATATTAAGCTATAAAAAGGATATCTATATCACGGATCACTTATATAAGATAAATTAGAACAAAAGATATAACCTGATGGCCTCTATCCTATTTTTTCTTCATTTCCTTAATAGTCTTGTAACAGACAAAAGTCAGAAATAAACCAATTAGAATAATAACCGTCCATAAGAAAAGAGGCTTTTCAATCAGTGAGGGCTGCCTATCAGGCGGAGCAGCAATTGCTATATCTATCTGAGATAGATTCTCAGTTTTAACAATAGGTAAATCTACAGGAATATCATTCTTAAAGTGATCTATGTCATAATCAGGTGATGATTTAGACTTCAGTCCAACCTCCAAATAATACTTTTCACCCTGCTCCAGGTAAGCGCACAAATAACGATTCAACCCATACGCTTTGATTGAAGTAATATCTAACGGGAGATTATTGTTATTCTCGATAGCTATAAAGGTTTGCTTACCAAGAGGAAAATAATCGACGATGAAAGAGTTATCCGTTTTGGACGACAAATCGAACCTTAAAGTCTTTCTGTTGATTGTATCAGATAAAAGAACATGCCGCAAATAATGAGCATCACTTTGTACCGATATCTCCAGTCGATTGATCTTATATGTGTCGTGCAAATCGGGAAAACTGATATATGTCTTTTTATTTATACTATCTTTTGCCACAAACCGCCCTAGACTGATTTCAGAAAACTGTCCATAAATATTAGAGCTTGCATAATCACCTACCCTTAATATTTTCAACGGACTGTTTTGATCATTTTCAATCGTTATCTCATAATACTTATAGTTTCCTTGGGGAATATCGAGCAGTAAGGCTTCTTCGTTATTATCCGCCTTGTGCCCCAAGCTATAAATATGGGTTTTCTGCTTTACGATATACCATTGCGACATATCATTACTCCCTCTCACTGAAGCATATTTATTGACGTCGGCACTACGTATAAAAATATAAAAACGACTTATATCATCTAGCTTTGTATTATCTATAACAACAATATTAAGACTATCCTTTTCAATATTCTGCTTTAATGAATAGCTTTCAAATCGACTTACTTCCTGCACCGGACTCACCGCTCGCAGAAAATAAGGGATCTCTTTATTTTTACTATTGTATATCCTCAAATCGGACAAGTCAAACGCAACAGACTTCGCTATTATATGCTGATCTAGTTCTATATTATAATAGCCTTTTTCCTGTACAGGCTTTATTTCTGCACGCCAAAGTGACTGCCCAGAGACTTGAAAGAGAAAAAGAGAAAGCAGATATGTAAATATTATTCTTTTCATCAGTCTTAGTTTTTATTCCTTATTTTCTTCAATTTCTTCTACTTCATCAGCTTTTACCAATGTTTTTATCTTCTGTTGCAAGAAGGATACCGACAACAGGATAACTCCCAAAATAATGAACGACACAATCCGACCGGCCTGTGACATACGCCACACATCGTAAGCATAAAACTTGAGTATAATAACACCAAAGAATATCAGTGATATTTTACGCAGCAACACCTCTTTTCCATTCAAGCCCCATATCATCAAAATCATTGCCAAAACACCCCATAAGATAGGATAACCAAAGGTATGGACATCGTATAACAAGAAGTCATAATTCTCTACATTCCCAAACAATGCAATGATAGTATGATCGGTTTCTATACTTAATATCAGTACACATAAGACAACCAACACCCAGCATATAGGAGAGAACCATTCTTGAGGCAATGACTTTATATTTTTCACAAGCAAGTAAGCGATATATATAACGGCCGGTAATGATAGGTAATGTATCAGAAAATGAGCTGTACTATACATACCGCCATAGAATATATCGAAGCGCAGGTCTATAGCCATATATGAATAGAAAGCGCCATAACAAATCATAGAAGCAAGCAATAAAACATAAGTAAAAGCTGCCGAAGCTTTTCTCCTGTATATAAAAGCCAATAATGCGATATACAAGGCTGTATATGTAGCCATACACAAATACCTAAAGCTCGAGTAAAAGTCAATATCTGTAAAGCGTTCTAATTGATAGTTTAGCTCTAAGAATGGCATTACATAAGCCAAAGTAATAAGAACATATTTAAATACCTTGACTACAGCACCGACTGATAATAAGTCAAATCCTCGTATTTCGATTTCCATATCAGGATCTTCTTTTCTCAAGATAAACAAACAAATGGCAGAAGCTACTATTACCACTATTCCTGTGATAACTATCCTATTCACCAATATTGGTAATTCGGGATCGTAAGAATAATTGTTGTGAATATCCATCACATAAGAAATTACCGTTAGCAAACAGATGATACCAAAGCCGAACCAAAACACATTAATACGTGATCTACGCCACAGCAATAACAAGACAACAGCCTCAGCAGCCCAAAACATGGTAATAACATGGCCATTGAGCTGTATCGGAATAGCCAGACTGACAAAAGTCATCACTACAGCTATAATCAGATATATGAGATTCCGATCCACTTCGCTACGTCGGAATAAGGTAAACATAACAATTGCATTAAACACTGCCAAAACTATTGTTATTAGCCCCCTTACATCGTATTGATATTGATCCCAAACATATAAACAGGCAAGGAATACAAACAAGTTATTGGATAATATAAGTAAACTCTGATAGGCCGTAACCTTTTTTTCTGTCCTCAGGTGATCTATTATAGCCAATAGATAAAACTGCACGAAAAACAATACAGCAAACAGCGTAACAAGTACTAAACTATGATCTCGATAAGCGGTTAACAACCAACTCCAAAAGAATCCCAAAGTAAGCACATAACACATAATACCTATAACACGCCACTTCTTAGCAAAAGAAATGACAAGCATACCTGTATTCAGAATTAATATATAAGAGAACAGTACAATATAATTTCCAGCTCCTGTACTTATCATCAGTGGTGATGCAAAGCCACCAAGCAAAGAAAATATGGCCAATTCTTTGCGGTCATATAAGAGTGAGAGAATAACAGAGAAAACTGTTATGGCTATAAGCAATACAAAAGCAATGGGTTGGCTAAACAATTCATACTCTCTAAATGCCAATGTTATTGTAATATAAAAGACAGAAATACCACCACCTACCAGTATCGAAGAAAAGACATGATATTGTTTTTTGAGCTTATGAGCTATACCGATGATTATACCTCCGGTAAGCAATCCTATACCTACACGTCCGATTTCATTAATCCAATCACGGTCTATAGCATATTTTACAAAGAAGGCAATACCCAACACCAAAGTCACAATCCCTACTTTGCTCAGCCAGTTTTCACCAAGAAATCTTTCTACAAAGTTTCGCTCAGAATCCATAGTCTCATTTGTAGAAGCTGGCTCGGATGCTTGAAGTATACTCTCTACAACAGCTTCTTCTTTTTCATGAACGATAGAAGCGGCAAACGAAGGAATAGTTTCTTCTTTCTGTTCATTAACGACTGATATTATCTCCTCGACAGGCTCGTCATCGAGTACCATTTCTTTAAACGCAGCGATATGAATATCCGGAAGAGAAGTCTCATCTACAGCCTCCGGCTCCTTGACTTCTACATCTGTTGAATTTACGTTCTCCATAGCCGACAGCTCATCAACTACCTCAAGTCTTTCTTTTACTGCTCCTTGAGAACCAGCTTCTTTAAAAAAACGTGTTAGTTTAAAGTTCAGATCATTGAAACTATTGTTCAAATATTCAATATCGTTGCGGATAGAACTTACTTTTGCATATATAATAATGGGAAATACAACTATGACGATTAATATAATGATAACTAATAATATCAGAAAGCCTTCCATAAGATTCTTGTTAAGTTGATAATAGCTTAATAATCCTGTAAAAATACATGTAATATCGAACAATAGCACTTTTTTAGATAAAATATGATAAAATAGAAATTTTAACAAAAAAATCCCCAGAAAAATATTCCTGAGGATTTTAATATTTTCACTATCTATAAATTATTCTATCACTTTTTTTGCATCTATTCTTCGCACGACTATACCGTATATAACCAAAGCAATGGCCGAAACTAGCCCTATGGCAAAGAATACATACCATAAGTAATGGGCGTTGGCTGTAGCTGCTGCGTAATCCGCCGCAAAGTTAGTCGAGTTGGCAAAGCGCTCCGACAAGGGATCGGGACAAAATCTTTCCAATAAGAAACCGGCAACAATAAAGCTGACCAACGAGGAAACGAATGAATGTAAATGGCTGAATCCAAGATAAAGCCCCTCCTCTCCTTTAGGCGATTGCAATGAAAAATACTCGAGAAAACGAGGAGAGATAAAACATTCAGCTATGGCCTGAAAGGCGATACCCACGATAAGGGTAAGCGTTACAGGATGTATGGTCGTAAGTCCAAATACAGAAATAGGATCACCACCCATTATATTTCCAAAGGACATGATCAATGCTGAGAAAGGTATAATAAACATACCTACCATGATGGACGATAAAGGCGAGCGCTTTTTCATTATCGTGGTAATCAAGTTTACCAATAGGAAGACGAAGAAAGGGTTTACGTTAGCAATCCATCCCGGAGAAGCATCTGCTCCTACCATACGGATTACATATTTAGGCATAGAGGCATACATCTGCTGCTGTACAATCCAGAAACCGCTGGTGATAAGAATGAGAGCAACAAGGCGTCCGTTCTTACACACCTTTATCAAGGCTTGCCATATCTCCGAAAGGCTCTTGCCTTGTCCTGCCGTTT
The DNA here is from genome assembly GCF_043392705.1 of Dysgonomonas sp. Shenzhen-Wh21. NCBI lineage: Bacteria > Pseudomonadati > Bacteroidota > Bacteroidia > Bacteroidales > Dysgonomonadaceae > Dysgonomonas > Dysgonomonas sp. Shenzhen-Wh21. The sequence goes on along the minus strand of NZ_JAIXHZ010000209.1, from coordinate 29,858 downwards.
GTGTCGACTTATACATGAAGAAAACGATAACAAGAGCAATTAAAGTCATCGTTCCCGAAAAATAGTTCAGGTAGACCAAACCCTGATCTCCAATACTTTTACGAAGCGGATCAACTACAGTCTTACCTGTAAAAGCTCCGATATTCACCATCATATAGAAAATAGCAAAACCTCTTGCTCGTGTTTCTGTAGTCGTTTCTTTAGCCACAGTACCCGAGATTACGGATTTTATAAAAGCTCCACCCACAACAATCAATAACAGTATAGGGACAATTGTCCATTGCTGCATACTATCTCTGAGACCTGTAAACGTGGTGTATCTGTCAAAATTACCTACACCTAAAGAGTTAAAAAAGGAACGGAAAGTCTCTATTACCAGCCCGCTATCTTTAGAGCCGGGTTCTAATCCGACTGCATTGGCAGCACCATATTGCACAAGTCCTGCACTCTCCAAAAGAGTAGGTACTAAGCCTAATCCAAAGTACCCGACAGTAAGTAGAGCAAAGGCAACCATTATAGCTTTACGGAAACCGATTCTATCAGAATATGCACCAACAAATGTGGGTAAGAAATACAACAATGCAGAAAACGAACCGGCGATAATACCGGCCTCAACATCATTGAAGCCCCATACATTGGATAGATATAAGGTTAATGAAATAAAAATTGCATAATACGCTAGCCGCTCCAACAGCTCAACTGTGTTGGCGACCCAAAAGGCTTTTGAGAATTTAGTCATCAGTCTTTATAGAATTATTAAAAATAAATTGAATTGCGACAAAAATAAGAAAATTATCCGATTTAACAGTTAAAAAGTTATCCGGATGACACTATTCAGCCTTTTTTAACTCAATACAGAATGTTGTCCCCACACCGATTTCTGACGTTTTTACATAAATTCGCCCCTTGTGATAAGACTCAATGATACGTTTGGCTAATGAGAGTCCAAGCCCCCAGCCTCTCGATTTTGTTGTATAGCCGGGATTAAAAATAGTTCTAAACTTAGATTTGGGAATTCCCTTCCCTGTATCTTGTATATCGAGGGATACAAACTTCCCTTTTTCAGAAAGCCGATATATTATTTGCCCTTGTCCGCTCATAGCATCAACAGCATTTTTGGTAAGATTTTCTATTACCCAGCTTAGCAATGGCTCGTTCACCTGTGCATAGAGAGGCTTATCTGACAGTTCTACAACAAAAACAACTTTCTTTGATATCCGCTTTTCGAGATAAGCAATCGATCGATGAATTATATCTACCATATTTTTAGGCTCTAAGGCAGGAACCGAACCTATTTTAGAAAACCGATCCGTAATCATTTGCAGTCGGTCTACATCTTTCTCCATATCTCTTACAATAGACTGATCCGTTTCTTTGAGTTTCAGATATTCCAGCCATGCCAGCAAAGACGATATAGGCGTCCCTAACTGATGAGCAGTCTCTTTCGACAACCCTACCCACAAGCGATCCTGTTCCATTCTCATAGTAGTAAACAGAGCGAAGAAAGCTGTAATCATAAATATAAACAGCACACCCAATTGAACATAAGGATATAACTGCAATTGTTTTAACGTATACGAATCATCATAATATATGTACTGGTCGAACCCTTCAGCTTCAATAATGATAGGATCATGCCTTTTCTTAAAAGATTCTGCTCTTTGCTTCAGAAAAATCTGGTCGTCAAGCTCGGGGAGATCGATATTTGCCGAAGTATAAAAATTCTCTTTTTTATCGTATAGAATAACAGGTATCGTCGTATTACTTTTCAGTATCTGAGCAACCAGATTCATATTCATATTTTCAGCATTGCTAGCCATTTCTTTTGTAGCCTCAGCCCAAATCTCAATTTTATTTCTCTCTTCTTTCGATAGATTCTCGACCAAAAAATGTGACACAATAAGAGATGCCACCACAATAAGAAGAGCAATGACTACAAACAGAGACCTGAATAGTATTTTATTATTTTCGAATAATTTCATTCAATATATGCTTTATTATACACCTAACGCTTTATACGCCTATTACATTTGATTTCAAACAACTTACAAACAGACACTTCAATAAAAAGTGACAAAAGTGACAGTTTTGCGTATGTTTATAAGTGTCACTTTTCTCTTTGCAGAAACACCAGTATATATAGATAAAATTTAATATTTCTTATGTGCTATATACAAAGAGACAATATTTTTATCCATTCCTTTAAAGAAAAAATCTTCCTCCGAAAAATTATATGTTTTCTGCATCTAAGATACAAACTAGCTTTTACATCAAGAAAATAATTAAAGAAAAGACTACGATATAAATTACTAAAATAGTTACCTTTGCTTGATGATTTATTTACCTCATAATTTTATCAGTTTATGAAAAGAGACACAGCCATTTTTGATATTATTGAAAAAGAGTATCAACGACAACTGAAAGGGATTGAACTTATCGCCTCTGAAAACTTTGTCAGTGAACAAGTAATGGAGGCTATGGGATCATGCTTAACAAACAAATATGCAGAAGGGTATCCGGGCAAAAGATATTATGGGGGATGCGAAATTGTAGACCTTAGCGAACAGCTAGCTATAGATAGGCTAAAAGAAATATTCGGAGCTGAGTGGGCAAACGTACAACCACACTCGGGAGCTCAGGCAAATGCAGCAGTATTCCTTGCTTGTATGCAGGCCGGAGATAAATTTCTTGGACTGAACCTTTCACACGGAGGACACTTATCACATGGTTCGCCTGTCAACTTCTCAGGATTGATGTTTCATGCATTGGAATACAATGTAAAACAAGATACAGAGCAAGTAGACTATGAGCAAATGGAAGAGGTTGCCCGTGCAGAAAAACCTAAAGTTATCATCGCCGGAGCATCTGCCTATTCTCGCGACTGGGATTATGCACGTATCCGCAAAATAGCCGACGAAATAGGTGCTATATTTATGGTAGATATGGCTCACCCGGCAGGACTGGTTGCAGCAGGATTGCTTAATAATCCTCTCCCTCACGCACACATTGTGACTACAACAACTCACAAAACATTGCGTGGACCACGTGGTGGCGCAATTATGCTTGGCAAAGACTTTGAAAATCCGTGGGGCAAGAAAACTCCGAAAGGAGAAGTACGCATGATGTCTGCATTGCTAGACTCGGCAGTATTCCCGGGTATTCAAGGCGGGCCGCTAGAACATGTAATTGCAGCTAAAGCAGTTTCATTTGGCGAAGCTCTCGATCCTTCCTACAAAGTTTATCAGGCTCAAGTGAAAAAGAATGCGGCTGTTATGGCTCAAGCTTTTATGGATAAAGGCTACAAAGTAGTATCAGGAGGAACAGACAATCACTCTATGCTCATAGATTTGCGTCCTAAATTCCCTGAACTGACAGGAAAGCTTGCCGAAAGAGTACTTGTGGAAGCCGATATCACCACCAATAAGAATATGGTTCCGTTCGATAGCCGTAGTCCATTCCTTACATCAGGTCTTCGATTCGGTACTCCGGCAATCACTACACGTGGTGCAAAAGAGCCTTTGATGGGAGAAATAGTGGAATTGATAGATACAGTTCTTTCTAATCCGGAAGACGGAAAAGTAATAAAAGCCGTACGTGAGAAAGTAAATGGAATAATGAAAGATTATCCATTATTTGCTTGGTAGAATACTATTCCTGTTTGATAGAACTTAACTAATATACAAAGATAAGAAGCTGTTTAATAAGGCAATTACACCTCATAGTGTTTGCTTTTAAACAGCTTCTGTATGTATTCCGATGAAAAAAATCAAAATAAGCATTCTATATGTATTGTCTATACATATAATGGCATTAATCATAATGTCACTGCAACGCACCTTATTATTACTTACAAACCTGCAACATATAGAAAGTGTAACCTCAAAAGCCAGTTGGATTTTCTCAGCTTTGATCCGAGGTATCTGGTTCGACAATGTCACTGCATGCTACATCTCAGCATTACCACTTGTAGTAATTTGCATTCTAGGTCTTTTTAATAAAGTAAATAAAATTGCGTTCAACTCATTCAATGTATACTATATACTGATCTATACAGTGGTTTTTGCTATTGGTTTTGCAGACATTCCTTACTTCGCTTATTTCTTCAAACATCTGAACAGTTCTATCTTCAATTGGAATGAAGAAAGTAGTACAACAGCCAAAATGATATTCGAAGAAACATCATATTACATATATATGGGTGTTTTTCTTCTGGTAGTCATTGTTTTTGGATATCTGGTTTTCAAGTTGAGCAACAGACTTTTAAAACTACAGCAAGAAAATATAAAAGGAAAAGAATATTTCATTTATATTCCAACTTGTATTGTCCTTGCCATACTATGCATATTGGGTATCAGGGGGCGTTTCGGATACAATCCGATAAAAACAAGCCAAGCTTATTTTTGCAACAATTCATTCTTAAATCAGTTGGGAATAAACCCCTCTTTTTATTTCTTGCGGGATGTTATCGAATCATCGAAAACTCATCATAGCATAGACAATGTTATTTCAGAAAAAGACGCTATTTCATATACACAGAAGTTTTTCGGACTATACCCGGCTGATGAGCAAAAGTCGCCTATTGCCCGATATATTAAAGCTGAAAGTACGGCAAAAGATATGAATGTAGTTGTCATACTCATGGAATCGATGTCTGCCGATCTACTAAAAGTCACAGAAAACGGAAAAGAAATAACTCCATTTCTCAACCAACTTATAAAGAAATCATACTATTTCGATCATTTCTATTCAGCCGGCACACATACCAATCATGGTATCTTAGCCACACTGTACGGGCTACCGGCCTTGTTTGATAAGAACATGATGAAAAATGTAACAATCCCTTTATGCCAGGGGTTACCAAATACATTACAAGAGCAAAATTATAAAACGATGTTCTTCATGCCGCACGAGTCCCAGTATGACAATATGAATGCTTTCTTATTGGAAAATGGATTTGAAGAAATATATTCTCAAGAAAACTATCCACCCAAAATGCGAAAAAACAGCTTTGGTGTTGCAGATGATTTTCTACTCAGTTATTCGCTGAACAAAATAAATGAAAAGGCTCCGACATCATCTCCTTTTTTTGCAACAATACTCACAGTGAGCAATCATCCTCCATATATTATACCTGCAAAATTTGAAAATGTAAGCACAAAACCCGAATTCCAAATAGTAGCATTTGCAGATGATGCCATACGGCAGTTTTTTGCTGATGCAGAAAAACAAAGCTGGTTTAAAAATACAATATTTGTACTGCTTGGAGACCATGGAAAAATAGTGGGTACACAAACCTATGAAATGCCTCTTTCGCTAAACCATATCCCACTAATCATATACTCTCCCGCGTTTACAGATATGCCCACAACGGTTTCCAGTCCGGGAGGACAAGTTGATGTATTCCCTACCATTATGGGTTTACTAGACCGTTCGTACATGAATAATACTTTTGGGGTAGACATGTTTAAGACAAAACGTCCGTATATGTTTTTCTCTTCTGATAATGCGCTTGGATGTATCGATGAGAAATACTTTTATACTTATAACTTCAAATCGAAGATAGATGGGTTATATGAATATAGTGAAAATAGTAGCGACAATATTCTTTCCCAATTCAAACAGAAAGCAGATAGCATGAACTTATATTCAGCAGCCATGTTTCAAACTGCTAACTATATGCTCAAACATGAACTGACAAGAGTAAAGAAATAAAAACCACATATCCCATAACGGACTAGACACCAACCACTCAGCGGCATAGTATTTTCAGACTAAAACATAAATAGCTTTATCACTATCAAATAGGTGGAAACCAATACCGTATAGTGTAATATAGACAATTATTAGGCAATAGTAATGTTAAATTAAAAATTAATTTGTAATTTAGCCTAAAATTACATGAGTACAATTTCCCAGAATACTTATACAGAGTGTAGTCCAATGAAAACTTTTTATAGAAGTATATTTATACTTTTGTCATTTTTACTATTCGCTTGTACATCTGAAAACAAAGAAGCACAAAGACAACTAAATACAGCCCGACAGCTTTATTCGCAGGCTGAATACGCTTTAGCTAAACAGACCCTTGATAGCCTGAAAGCAAATCACCCGAAAGCTTTTCCTCAATTACAGGCAGGGATCTTGTTGTTAGACTCGATTCGCAGAGGGGAAAACGAGCAAATAATAGCGCAATGCGATTCGCTTATATCTTCTTTTGAACCCAAAGTAGAACAAGAGAAAACGAAGTTTAGCTTTCAACAAAACAAGCAATACCAAGAAACAGGAAGCTATATCCCAAAAGAGAGTGTAACCTCATCTATTACATCTACAACTCTTCGTTCGGGAGTAGAAGAAAATGGACAGTTATATATTGAAAGTGTATTTATTGGCGGACAAAAACATAATAAAATAAAGATTTTGTCTAAAGATGGCTCATTTGCTGAATCCATACCAGTAAATGACGATGGCTTGAATTATCGTTTCTCAAACATGGGTAAAACGTATGAAGTAATCCGTTTCTCAGGTAATAAGGAAAATGGAATTGCGAAGTTCATTTTCTCAAATACCAATAGCCCTTTATCTGTCACCTTAGAGGGACAAGGAAGATATACATATACTTTATCGCAACAGGTAAAGTCGGCGATTTCCAAATCGTATCAGTTATCAGTAATGATGTTGCAGCTCGATAGCCTTAAAACAGCTAAAGAGAAAGCTGAATTTCACATCTATTATCTGGATAATAAAAAAGACAGCACAAACACTTACAACACAAAGCTACAATAACTCTAATTTTTATGAAAAAAGAAAAATCTACTGCCGAGCCTCAGAGAAAAGAAAAGGATATTTTCAATCTTAATATCTCGGTCGACTGTACAATATTCGGATTTCACTCAGGAAGCCTCAAAGTTTTACTATGCAAACCCAGTGCCGGCGAAAAATGGATGCTTCCCGGAGGGCTTATAACAAGAGATGAAATACCGGATGAAACGGCACGCCGGATCTTAAAAGCAAAAACAGGATTAAGCGATACCTATCTGAAGCAGTTCTCATTCTTTGGGAGAAAAGATAAAAAACAAGAAGAAAACGAAAACCCCGAGATACTTAGTGAAATTAGTCTGGCCTATTTTGCCCTTATCAAATCAGGAGATGCACAACTTGTAGAAGATAACGACTCTGAACATATCGAATGGTTTGAAATAAATAATATCTCAGATTTACACCCGGAACATAAGATTATTTTTGAAACCGCTCTCTCTACCCTCCGCAAACAAATTGGATTCATACCTATCGGTTACGAACTTCTACCCGAAAAATTCACAATGCCCGAATTAAGAAGTATCTACGAGGCAATATTAGGAAGAGAACTAGACCGAAGAAACTTCCAGCGCAAAATGCTCTCTATTGGCTTTATAAAGGCACTGAATGAAACACGAAAAGTGGGAGCCCACAAATCGCCCAATTTGTACTCTTTCGACAAGAAAAAATATGAAGAAGCCGAAAGACTTGGAATTCAGTTAATGAGCAACAATTTGTAATCGTAAAATAAGGAAATAACCCAGAATATTAATTTATAATTATTCAGCAAAACCGAAGTCCAGAAGGGATTGCCTCACATCAGAAGAAATATCAGCATTTATTTTATAAGCAAAATACTCTCTGCGCAAAGGATAGTTATTTCGTTGCTGCTTGAAAGTCGCAGGAGATGCTTTTAGTCTTTCGAAGTCAGACATGGGGTCGTATGTATGCAATATAGCATCAAAGAGAGGATTATCGGAGTTTTTTAGTCCTGTGAGATCTATTATAGGGTTTACAGGATCAGGCGCTATTATGCGAGACAGGGGCTCTTTGCTCATCCCATAAAAATCTGCAACGGATTCTAGAGACATACGTGTTGCATTGGCTTTTCCGTCTGCCGAATAACCTGCTATATGCGGAGTGGCAATATCAACCATCTCCATGTATTCAAGGTCTATATCGGGTTCTTTTTCCCAGCAATCGATAATTGCTCCCGATATAAGGTTGTTAGCTATAGCTATTTTTATAGCCGCTGTATCTACAATCGCACCTCTGGCCGAATTTATTATAATCGGCTGTCTCTTGAGAGACAAAAAGAACTCGGTATCTGCTAAATGATAAGTCTTATATTCGCCTTCCTTTGTTAAAGGAGTATGAAAAGTGATAATATCAGCTTTATCTATTATTTCATCCAGACTGACAAATAAATCTCTCTGCTCGGCTTTTTGACGTGGTGGGTCATTTAGCAGAACCTTCATACCTAACATTTCGCAAGCTTTCGCTACCTTTTTCCCTACGTTGCCAACACCAACAATACCTATCGTTTTATCTTTGAGTTCAAAGCCTTTCTGGCGGGAGATTCTTATCAATGAAGAAACGATATATTGCTGCACTGAACCGGAATTGCACCCCGGAGCATTATGCCACACGATATCATGTGCATCACAGTAATCGGTGTCGATATGATCATAGCCAATAGTAGCGGAGCATATAAGCTTTACATTTGTATTTTTTAGTATTGCTTCGTCAAAGCGAGTAACAGTACGCACGATTAAAGTATCAGCCTCTTTGATCGCATTGTGAGTAAAAGCAGCTCCATCGAGGTAAGTAACGTCTCCGTAATATTCGGCCACACCTTTGAGATAGGGTATATTTTTGTCAGCTATTATTTTCATTTGTAAGAGTATGAAATGTATTTTCTATAGAATCTATTTCATCTATATTTTTATCTATCAACAACTTTCCTTTATCTAAAAAGATCACACGAGAGCAAATAGATTTTACATCAAATAAAATATGAGTAGAAAAAAGTATCATCTTATCTTTCGACAGTTCCTTGAAAAGAGTATTGAAACTTTCGCGTTGATTGGGGTCTAAGCCGGAAGTAGCTTCATCCAAGATAAGAAATTCAGGGTTATGAACCAATGCCTGAGCAATACCAACTCGTTGACGATTTCCTTTTGAAAGAGCCTTTATTTTTTTCTTGTACTCTTTCTCCAGTCCGGTTTGTTCAATAACACGAGAAACAGCATCGTGCCCTACATTATAGATTCCTGCAACATACTCCAGATATTCTTTTACGTACATATCTTCGTATAAAGGATTGTCTTCCGAGAGGTACCCTATACGTTTTTTAACCGCTAAAGGATTAGAACGAATATCTTCTCCTGAAAAAGTCACTCGCCCCTTATCTGCAAGTATACCACCTGCAAGAATTTTCATCAAGGTAGATTTTCCCGCACCATTTACTCCGAGAAGCCCTACTATATCGCCTTTCTGTATCGAAAAATTCACATCAGTTAAGGCTACCTGATCTCCATACGTTTTGGATATGTGTTCTATTTGTATCAAATGGATAATTGTTATGATTGTGTAAAAATAATAAATCTCCTCGGAATATTCCGGGGAGATTTACATTTATAATTTAGACACTGCCTTTTAACCTGCTACTGGAGAATAAGATCTTGATTGCAATTCCTTATCCATTGTATAGATTCCAAAACCGTTATCTTTAATCATTTTCAACGCATCGATATAACCTTGTGCTGTAGCCTCTTCCTCTACTTGTTCGTCTACAAACCACTTCAACATACTTTCGGTAGCATAGTCTTTTTCTTCCTTAGCCAACGCCACCAAGTCATTGATTCTCCCTGTTACGATCTTTTCATGTCTCAAAGTTTCTTCAAATGCATGAAGAGGAGATTCCCAAGTCAAATCCACCTTTTCAATTGGCTTCAATTCTACTTTTGCGCCTCTATCAGTAACGTATTTGAAAAATTTCATTGCGTGATCTTGTTCTTCCTTAAACTGGATTTCGAACCAGTTTGCAAAACCCGGTTTTCCGTCTGCTGCAAAATAAGCAGCCATAGACAGATATAAATATGCTGACCAAAATTCAGCATTGATTTGTGCATTTAATGCAGCTTCTAGTTTTTTACTTAACATAATTGATGATATTTTTGATGTTAGTTTATTCTTTCAACACTTGTGTAATGGCAATTGTTCAATAGTTCGTCTAATACACAAATATGTTATGCAATATTACAAAATATAATTATTATTTCAAAAACTATTTATAATCATTAATGAGTTATCGAAAAAACCTATTATGTAATATCGGATCAACGACAAAAGACCTGTAGATATAAAAAACAAAAGAAGTGACCTATTCGGTCACTTCTTTGCGGAAGCGGGGGCTTGTGAACCACACCTATCAACCATATATTATTCAATACTTTACTTGATCAGATCGCTTTGAGGTGAACACTTTAGGAGAAGCTAATTGACAGCTATTGGCTGTTCTTTGTCCGCTATTGAATAGTGTTATTTTCCTATCGACAAATATAGTGTATTTTTATAAAAATCATGCTCATTTATTATCTAATCCATCCATTCTTTCTTCGAGAAGCTTTATCAATTTATCTAAAAATAAAGTACGGCTACCTTTACGTTCTCGAATTTCCAGAAACGTGTGATAGAAGTCACCCAAATTGATATTGAAAACAGTTTCAATATATTCCGCTAGCTCTTTTATATTCGTATTGCCATTATTGAAACAACCTGCGTTATCCCATGCGTAAATCTGCTCAACAAGTTCTGCTTTTTTAGCAGTCCATGTCAGTCTTGCCTTTGGCAAATTAAATGAGTCTTGAATATTGGATTCGAGATTACTAATATGTAGGAGTTTATTGTTTACATATACCGTTAATCTCTCATTGGCAATCATCTTCGAAACCTTAAAATCAAAGCTCGTAGAGAATTTAGAGTCCCTTTCAAAGTAGAAGCAATCCTGTATTAACTGAATATCTGGCTTACCTCTTAGAAAGTAATATTTATCAAGGTGGGTACTTCCTGAACGATAATATTGATAGAAGTCAGCATTATTATCGAAAAAATACTTTATGCGTCCTAAAATTCCTTCTAAATAATTTTTGCGATCGATGCAACTTCCGGTGGGCATTCGCATTTCCAGATTATATATCTTTCTATGGTAAATTAGAATGCTAAAAAGTTGAGGTTTCGTCTCTTTAAAAAAGATGATTTCATCAAGCGGACTTTTAAATGTATAATTTGAAACAAATTCTTTTAATTCATCAAATGTAGACTCCAATAATGAAATAATACTAATAGATTTCTGAAAGATATTACATTCCTCAGAATCAATAAGCTGAATTTCTTTATTGATATTTTCTTTTATATTGCGAATAAATTGCTCCATTGTATTATTGTATTCTGTTTTTTATGTATTAGATACCTATTTTAGACTAGTCGAAGAAAGAATAAGTCATAATAATCGCTCAAACCTATAATTAGTTCATATAGGACATGTCTCCAACAATAGCTATTACAGAGATAAGGCTATAGCCAGACCTCCTTGTTTTCCATTATAAAAAGGGCTAAAAGAGATTTGTTTGCTAAATGTACCTTTGTTCATAAACTTCCTCTGCAAATAGGGATAAAGCCAGTAAGCAGCCTTGGTGCTTAGAATACCGAGTCCGGCTCCCACAATAACATCTGCAAACCAATGTTTGTCATTATATAAACGAAATATCCCTGTTCCGGTTGCAATGGTGTAGCCTGTTATGCCATACCATATTGAAACATCTTTATATTCCTGCCAAAGAAATTCTGCACCCATAAAAGCTACCGCTGTATGACCTGAGGGAAAAGAGTTTTTCGCTGATTTATCTGGTCTCTCTATCTTTGTTGAATACTTTATCGTATTTACTGATGCTGCCATAAAAAGAGTAGATATTCCTAGAATAAAGGTTCTGTCTTTAAAATTATTTTTACCTTTTATCCCCATTAAATTCAGTGCGTATACACTTCCTGCCGGAACATATTGAGAAATATCATCTATGGTAAACTTCGAATCAATATGTTCTGTTACTTCATGCTTTACCTGCCTGTTAAGCAAATAATTATGCTCTATAGCTGTTTCAAATACACCATAAGCAATTAAAGCCGAAGGAATAATTAATTGCTTATATGAAAACTTAAGCTGTTTTACAGGTTTTATCTTGTCAGAAATGACTGTATCTACAGAAATTAAATTAGCAGAAGGTATATCACTGCCCTGAATCGAAAAATCGATGATTGGGTAGTTGCTTTGTAGTGTATCATTATCTACTGTATCCGCTTTTACCGATTGAAATAAGAGCAAGAAGAAGACAATACAAACCGATATGTTATTCATTGTTTTTTTATAAAAATAAGATTCGCTTGGCTGAGCTAAAGAGTTGTGTTCAGCCAAACGAAATTTTGAAAAATTACTTTCTGAAAATATAATTAGCTATAATCCATGTGTTAAACCCAAACACTACCATATATGGAATCGGATTAAAATGATTTGGACAATGTTCACTCTTACATCTGAAGAATATAAGCCATACAATTATTCCCATCAAAGCACCTATAGATATACTTATCAGAGAAAGATATCTTTTTATAATGGGATTCAGTTTTGATGGAGTTTCTTTTCTTGCTGCTAATCTTCTTATACGTCTCTTTTTACTCATGACGATAATAGTGTTAGTTACAAGACTTTCAGAACCTCATTTTTAATATTCTGACCGCATTTAGTATTGCTAGCAGAGAGACCCCAACATCAGCAAAGACCGCTTCCCACATGGTAGCCAAACCAAAACCACCTAAAATAAGTACAATCAGTTTAACCGAGAATGCCAATACTATATTCTGTATGACAACTTGCCTTGTAGCTTTAGCTATTTTAATCGAAGTTGCTATTTTGGATGGTTGATCTGTCTGAATGATTACATCGGCCACTTCGATAGCAGCATCACTCCCCATTCCTCCCATTGCTATTCCAACATCACTTAATGCCAGTGAGGGAGCATCATTTATTCCATCTCCGACAAAAGCAATGACATTATTCTTTTCTGTTTTCAGTTCCTCTATATGACGAACCTTATCTTCAGGTAAGAGGTCCCCATAGGCACTGTCAATACCAAGGCTGGATGCTACATTATTCGTTATGGAAGATTTATCCCCACTCAACATTACAACTTGTTTGATTCCAGATAAATGCATATCTGAAATAGCAGCCTGTGCATCATCTTTTACCTCATCCGCTATTGTTATATAGCCCGCATATTCTTCATTAATAGCTGCAATCACAATAGTCTCAACTATAAATTCAATTGTTCTGTCATAAGAGATATTAAATTTCTGCATCAACTTAGCATTGCCCACCAATACTTCTTCTCCATTTACGATCCCTTTAAGTCCATGCCCTGATATTTCTTCCACATCTGTAGCTGTATAATTATCTGAATCCTTTGCAAATTGAACAATTGCTCTAGCAATGGGATGATTTGAGAATTTCTCTATGGCAGCAACAATAGCGACAAATTCCTCTTGCTTATCTTCATCGACCGACGCAACTTTCTGCACATTGAACACACCTTTGGTCAAAGTACCTGTTTTATCCATCACGACTGTATTGACCTTAGTCATTAAATCGAGATAGTTAGCTCCCTTGAAGAGTATGCCTGCTTTAGAAGCTGCTCCGATTCCGCCGAAATAGCCTAATGGGATAGAAATAACTAATGCACATGGGCAGGAGATTACCAAGAATACCAATGCACGGGATAACCATTCGCTAAATATATAGTCGCTCACCACAAAATAAGGAATGACTGTTATAAAGAGAGCTAACAGGAATACAATCGGAGTATATATCTTGGCAAATTTACGGATCAATAACTCTGTCTTTGCTTTTCGGGAAGTTGCATCTTGCACCATTTCTAGGATTCTGGCAAGAGAACTATCCTGATACTTTTTAGCAACCTTTATTTCGATCACTTTATCAAGATTCAACATTCCTGCTAGTACAGTTTCACCGGCTGAAATAGTTTTCGGTTTGCTTTCCCCTGTTAATGCTGCTGTATTAAAGCTTGCTGATGATGTAAGCATTATTCCATCCAAAGGGACTTTCTCTCCGGCTTTTACCTGAATAACTTCGTCAATTTCCACTTCTTCAGGAGATATTGTTTGATATGAATCATTTCTATAAACAGTTGCTGTGTCAGGACGTACATCAAGCAATGCCTTAATGTTTCTTTTGGCTCTATTCACAGCCGAATCTTGAAACAATTCACCAATCGTATAAAATACCATTACAGCTACTCCTTCGGGATATTCGCCTATAATGAAAGCTCCAAGTGTAGCCATCCCCATAAGTGTAAACTCAGTAAAGAAATCCTTTTCCTTGATCGTTTCAACGGCTTCCCTAAAAACGGGAAAGGCAACAGGGATGTAAGCTATAATATACAACCCTAAACGAAGATAGCCGTTAAATATATCTGGAATAAAATTATCCATCGTAATACCAACAAGTAGCATAAGTAAACTTATTGAAACCGGGATATACTGCTTCCAGTTATTTTCAAACATCTGCGACTCGGTAGAGTCGCAAGATGTGCATTTATAATTATTCTCTGTATTCATTGCTATAAGTATTTAATAATACATTTCACTCGTAGAGCTATTCAACTCAAGATAGAGTATTTCATTTTTGTAAATGAACTGGATCTTATTCTCTCGAGATAACCATCCTAATGCCAAACATATGTTTTTATCATTATATCCGGTCAATTCCCCTATTTGTCTTACGGATAATGCTCCTTCATTAGACAATAATTGCCATATTACTCCGGCATTTATTCCAATATCATTTTTCAACATCTTGACTCTATTTTAAAAATTAATAACTAATCAAGAAGCCACCTGTCATCAGGCAATCCGGTTCTGACTCTGATTGCTCTTTCAACATCAGAGACATAGATTATACCGTCTCCTGAATTACCTGTTTTACCATATGTTGATATTATCGTAATTATTTTATCCACATCATCATTGTTACACACTATCTCAATCTTCGCAACTTTACTATTGGTAAGTGCAAAATTCATGGATAAAGAAGCATCTTCACTTTTTAAATGCCCTGTGCCTTCAGCCATTGAAACAGTAAGATTTGGAAATCCTGCATAAAGTAGTTCTCTTAGAATATCATTAACCTTAAACGGTTTAATAAAAGCTTTTATCTCTTTCATGTGATTTTATTATTTAATGTTTCAAAAAGATTAATGACCATGTTCACCATGATCTGTACTCATAGATGCTAAATAAAATGCATTAGCTTTAACGATAGTCACACCCTCTTCCAGTTTATTTACCGGAGTTATCTGTGTATATCCTAGTTCGCTTATACCTGTCAATACCTCAATCCTTTCAAAATGATAAGTTTTTACACCTTCTTCATTAGCTTCTTTCTCTAACACAAATATGTATTTCTTTCCTTCATTGCTGATAATGGCATCATTGGGTACAGCATCAGTTTTTTGTTTTCCAACATTAATCAATCCGGTAACATACATACCCGGAATCAATTTGATATCTGTCTTACCTTTTATATTTGCATGAACGATAATTGCCTTGGTATCCCCTTCGAAAGACTTGTTGATTTCATAAATCTCACCTTTCAGATTAACACCGGGTTGGTTGGTGAGGGTAATATCCACTTCCTGTCCGATTCTTACCATATTAATATCTTTTTCAAAGACTTTAACATCGCAGTGTATACCTGCATTATCGGTAATACTCATTAGTGGTGTTTGCATATCGACATAACTTCCGGTACTGATATTGATTTTGCTGACAGTTCCTGAAATAGGCGTTTTTATCGGAATTTGAGTAACCATATTACCTGAAGAAACCTGTTCGGGGCTAATGGATAATTGTCTTAGCTGCTTTTCCAAACCTGTTAGCTGCGCTTTAGTTATCTCGTAATTAGCTGTTGCCTGCTGCAAAGTTTTTTCAACCCCTGCACCTTGAGTGGATAAATCTTTTTGTCTTCTGTATTCTTGATCGGCAATCAATGCCTCTTTTTTAGTTGTCAGATAATTCTTTTGCAACTCCACTATTTCCGTATTTTCGAGATAGGCTACAGCTTGTCCGGCACTCACGGCTCGACCTTCAATCACCATTACCTGTTTGATGATCCCTCCTAACAAAGAGGTTACCTCCGCTTTTTTCTGTGGATCCAAGGCCATTTCGCCATTTACTCGAATAATACTATTTAAGTCTCTCTGTTCAATTTTGCCAAGTTGAATATCCACAGCTTTCATTTGTGATTCGGTTAGCTCTACTTCTACCGATTCGCCACCATGAGATTCTTCTGTACCTTCTTTTTCTTTTTCAGCCTCATTTTTAGGCTTCTGTCCACATGACCCTAAAAATATAAGAGACAAAGCAATTATCGCTATATATATTGTTTTCATAATTTTTTGTTATTTATTTCCTTGCAGGTAGTTTAACATAATGATTGTTTGATTGTAGTCATTGATAGCATTTGCATATAGCAAATGTATCTCTACTGCGGTCTTTAAATTCTGGATATACTCGACATAATCTATTTCTCCTTTTTCATATGAAACCTGTGATATCCGTGTTATATCTTCTGCTTGTTTGCTGCCACGAAGTGAATAATAGTCCAAAGCATTTTTAGCCTTGGTATATTCATTCAGATAAGTCTGATAATTCTTACGCATAGTAAGCATAACCTCTTCCTGCTGAACCCTTGCTATTTCGACTTCTCTTTTAGCAGCTTTTGTTTTGGCTCTTTGTTCTCCAAAAAATAGAGGAACACTTATTCCTACTTCAAATCCCATGAAATTACCTTTGTCAAAACGTTCTCTTTGTAAATCATACGGGTTAAAACCTTTTATAAGAAACTGGTTTTTCAATGCAAAATTGAAACTGGGCAGATATCCTTGTTTAATCACACTGAGGTTCTTTTCGCTTATGATCTTTTTATTAGCATAAACCTCTCCAAGTGGTGTTTGCTCCGGATTGAAATCATTAAAAGGATAGACTGCATCCAAAACAGTCAGAGTCGGCTCAACAGGTTCGACTGCCTCATCCGTATTCATCCAGCGTTGTAAGATTAGTTGTATGCTCTGATAATTCTTTTCAGCCTTTTGTAACTCAATTCTGTTTTCATTATAGAGTCGTTCAGCATTCATCTGTTCCAAACGTCCTGTTTCCCCTGATTTCAACTTTGCATTGGCGAGGAATAAGAATTTACCATAAATACGGTCCTGTTCCTGTAATATTTTGATATTTTCCTTTGCATAAAGCAATTGATAATATGTTGCTGATATTTCTTTTACAAGTTCATTGCGTGTAACGTCCAAATTACTTCGTTCCAGATTCGTTTCGGCTTTCAATAAGCCTCTGCGAGAACCATACACTGTAGGGAACTCAAAACTTTGGCTTAATGATATGCTATTATCAGGGCTTCCTCCTGATGTTGGGTCCTGACTTAACGAAAAGCTTGTTTTATCAATATTAAAAGCTGTGCCTTGCAAGTCTTTTGCTCTTTCAATTGAGATACGACCCGACTTCATGGTCAGGTTGTTATCTATTGCCGATTGAATGCATTCCTCCAATGATTTTGTTGTATTTTGCCCAAATAAAGACGGAGCTAAAACAACAGTCATTGTTATGAATACAATAGTCGATATTATTATTTTTGTTTTCATTCCTGTTTATTTTTAGTAAATGTTTTATAGATAGAAGGTAACACAACCAATGTTAGAGCCGTTGCAGTTAATAATCCTCCTATTACCACTGTTGCGAGAGGCCTTTGCACTTCGGCTCCATCGCCTGTAGATAAAGCCATTGGTAAGAATCCTAATGATGCGACAAGCGCAGTCATAATTACCGGACGAAGGCGCAGCATACACCCTTCGATTACTCTCTCACGAATGTTTGTCATCCCTTCTTTTTCAAATATGTTGAATTGCCCAATCAGAACAATGCCATTTAATACCGCAACACCGAACAGAGCTATAAACCCGACACCTGCCGAAATACTGAAAGGCATGTCACGTAACCATAGAGCCCAGATACCTCCAATAGCCGAAAGTGGTATGGCAGAGAATACAAACAAGGACTCTTTTACACTTTTCAATGTGGCATATAGAAGAAAGAGTATTAATAACAATGCTAATGGAACGGCAACCATCAATCTGTCTTTTGCTTCTTTCAGATTTTGAAATTGTCCTCCGTATGTATAATAATATCCTGCCGGTAGTTTGAATTCTTTGTCTAATATATTCTGAATATCAAACACAGTGCTTTGGACATCACGTCCTCTGACATTAAATCCGACATAAATTCGTCTCTCTCCATTTTCGCGTGTTACCTGTGCAGGTGCATCTTCATATTTAATTTCAGCCACTTGAGAAAGAGGGATTGTTCCTCCTGATGAAAGGGGCAGATATAGATTTTCTAATGAAGAGATATTATTTCTCAGATCATTATCCATTCTTAATACTAAATCAAATCTACGGTCTTCCTCAAACACATATCCAGCCTCATTTCCGGCAAATGCTGTTTTAAGTACCATATTGGCATCTTTGACTGATATACCATATTTCGCTAATTGATCTCGATTATAAGTAACCTGAACCTGTGGTAATCCGGTAACTTTTTCAACAAACGGATCACTTACTCCATCTACTTTTTTTATCAAAGAGGCTATCTTATTGGCTGATGAGCTAAGTACTTCCAGGTCATTCCCATAAATTTTAATGGCTACATCCTGTTTAATACCTGTCACTAACTCATTGGTTCGCATCTGTATCGGCTGTGTCATTTCCACTCCTAATCCGGGTATCTCTCCGATAGCTTTTTCCATCTTCTCCATCAGCTCCTCTTTGGTTTTGGCTGATGTCCATTCTTTTTTAGGAATTAAAGCAATCATCATATCCGCTCGTTCAATAGGCATCGGATCAGTTGGAATTTCGGCACTACCAATACGGCTTACGGCTTGTTTTACTTCAGGAAACTGTTCTTTGAGTATTTTTTCAGCTTGAGAACAGCTTTTAATCATCTGTGACAAGGATGTTCCCTGAGCCATACTTATTTCTGCCGCAAAGTCGCCTTCTTCGAGATTAGGTATAAATTCGCCACCCATTCTATTAAACATGAATACACTGACTGCAAACAGTGCAACCATACTTATGATTAGAGTTTTGCTCCAATTCAAGCTTTTGGTTATAATAGGACGATAGAAATTGTTAAGCTTATCCATTAGCTTATCTGAGATATTCCGCTTGTGCTCAGTTTTCTTACTTAAAAACAACGCACTTGCCATAGGCACATAAGTTAGAGATAGAATAAATGCACCCAATATGGCAAAGAACACTGTCATAGCCATTGGCTTGAACATCTTACCTTCTATACCGACCAAAGTGAAAAGTGGAATATAAACAATCATGATAATGATTTCTCCAAATGCGGCACTATTCCTTATTTTAGAAGCTGAATCAAATACTTCCTGATCCATTTCTGCCTGTGTCAGCAACCTCCCTTTATATCGGTCTTTCATGACTCCTATATGATGACAGACGGCCTCGACAATGATGACCGCCCCATCCACAATCAATCCGAAGTCGATAGCTCCGAGGCTCATCAGGTTTCCACTTACACCAAACACACGCATCATACCAAATGCAAACAGCATAGATAGTGGTATTACGGAAGCTACTACCAATCCGGCTCTGTAATTCCCTAAGAAAAGTACAAGAATGAAGATAACGATCAATCCTCCCTCTATCAGGTTTTTGGTAATAGTATTCGTTACTCTGTCTACCAATTGTGTCCTGTCAATAAACGGCTCAATAATGACTCCCTCCGGTAAGCTCTTTTGTACCTGAGCCATACGCTCTTTTACATTTTTTATTACCTCTTGAAAGTTTTCACCCTTCAACATCAGGGTAATACCTGCAACAACTTCTCCGTCTCCATTTCGGGTTACAGCACCATAGCGTGTTGCATTTCCATACTGTACTTTTGCTACATCCCGAACAAGGATAGGAGTACCATTGACTGTTTTAATCGGTATTTTTTCTATATCTTCCAAAGACTTGACAATACCTAACCCTCGTATGAAATACTGATTACTGTATTGTTCAATGTAGCTCCCTCCTGTATTTTCGTTATTGTTTTCAAGTGCAGTATACAATTCAGGGATTGTTATATTTACAGCATTGAGTTTATCCGCATTAATGGCTATCTCGTATTGTTTTACAAAACCTCCCCAGCCACTTATCTCTGCTACACCTTCTGTGCCTGAGAGTTGCTTTCTAACGATCCAATCCTGCATGGTACGCAAGTCAGATATACTGTATTTATCCTCATAGCCTTCTTTTGCCCGTATTGTATAGTGATAGATCTCTCCTAATCCGGTAGATATAGGAGCTAAACTAATCTTACCTACTCCTTGAGGAATAACTTCCTCCGCTTCTTTTAGTTGCTGGTCTACCTGCTGACGTGCCCAATAAATGTCAGCATCTTCTTTAAATACAATGGTTATAACGGATAAGCCACTTCGGCTGATACTTCTTCTTTCTATAACTTTGGGAATATTGGCTAAAGCCATTTCTAAGGGAGTAGTAATAAACTGCTCCACTTCCTGTGCTCCTAAGGATGGAGCCTGAGTAATGACCTGCACCTGATTATTGGTGATATCAGGGGTAGAGTCGAATGGTAATTGAGACAGGGAATAAGTCCCCCAAATAATGAGGGCTACAGTCATGACTCCAATTACCAATTTATTCTCTATCGAGAATTTAATCAGTTTTTGAAACATAATTTGAATATTAAAATATAACAATAGGATTGTACGATACATCTACCTTTAGACGTATCAAATTGGATACAAGAATGTTATATTTTAAGCCTTAGGGGGTCTCCAAAGACTATCCAGATGAGATGAAGTTTGGTTTTCATTATAAATAGCAATCTTCTTGACCGGAGTACTATCTATATTTCGCAGGTCAAAGCTATTTTTTGCTATAAAATTGGGATTGTGAAAGCTGGAACATGCGCAAAACGGAGTACATATTTCCTGAGCAGTATCGCTTTCACTATGAGCTGTTGAAACTTGTTCTGTCTTATCTTGTAAAGAATCTATAGTCTGTATATTGCAATTGCATGGAAGCAAGGCAAGACACAGAAAATAAATACTTATTATAAAGACAAATGGTCTCATTTTGTTTTTCTTTATGCTACAAATATAAAAATAAATTTATGCAACTCAGTTGCAGACTTCTATTATTTGTTAAAGAAAGGTTTTAAGTTTGTATATTTATTGAAAAAAGGATTGTAGATAACAAATATCATGAATTAATGAGCTTATTACACTGGCCGCAATATCCTTTAATTACAAGATTTACACTTTCTATTTGCATAACGGGTGATAATTGAAATCCGGGAATAGATATATTATCCAGGCAAAATGCCTTTTTGCAATAATTACAATAAAAATGAGCGTGCATATCTTCAATGCTGCAATGGCAATCTCGACTACATACAGAATACTTAACAGAACCTGAGCCATCATCGAAGCTATGTATTAATTGATGCTCATGAAATAAATGTATTGCTCTTGATATTGTAGATTTATCTATCGTGTCAAGTTGAGATTCTAAATCTGACAAACTAAATGCTCTGTCAAATTCAAGCATAGCTTTTAGTACCAGTATGCGAATAGCTGTTGGTTTTATATCCCGCTCTTCTAATAAATTTACAAAAAGACTGTTCATAATGCAGTATTTTATAATATAGAGTTTATAAAGTTATATCTTTTATTGAAAAAACTCCTCCTCTTTCTGGCTTTATTCTTCACATGCTCTCATTACATATTTCTAAACAAAAAGGATACTTTACATTTTATATGTTATATTTTTGTGTTTAATAAAAACGTATCTATATATCATACAATATTATGAAAACTCCTAAACAAGCTTTAAATCCAGCATTTTTAAAACAAAAACCGGATCGCAAAGAAATAGAATTGTTTAAACAAGAGTTTATTTCTCTGTTGGATAAAATAAACGATACTGAATCGGAGGAGTTTCATAAAAACCTAATTATAGATTTCCTAAATTCCGTTTACTATAAAAACAATCACTATATTAATACATATGGTAGAACAGATTTAGTTATTCATAACGAGAAAGATACTAAATCACCTGTTGGCGTCTTGATAGAAGTAAAGAAGCCAACTAACAAGAGTGAAATGATCAGCAAAGAAAACCTCAATGCTAAAGCATTTCAAGAATTGGTTCTTTATTATCTCAGAGAACGTAAGGCAAACAAGAATCTAGAACTACGATATTTAATTATTACGAATATCAACGAGTGGTTTATTTTTGATGCTCAAGACTTCAAAAAACTATTCTATGATGATAAGAAATTTGTAGACTTATTTGAACAATTCCAAAATAAACGTTCGGATGATTCATCTACAAACCACTTTTACAAGGAGATCGCATCGCCTCAAATAGAGAAAGTGAAAGATCAAATCCCATATACTCATTTTGATATTAGGGATTATGATAAAATTATGCGTAATAAGGATAAGGAGGACGATAGAAAACTAATTGCTCTTTATAAGTTTTTATCTCCGATTCATTTACTCAAACTATCCTTTGCTAAAGATTATAATGAGTTAAACAAAGAGTTTTATGCAGAGCTTTTACATATACTTGGCTTAGAAGAGGTCAAAGAAAAGTCTCAAAAATTTATTGTTCGAAAGTCTCAAGGAAAAAGGGATAATGGTTCAATTATTGAAAATGCGATAAACGAATTAGATGCGATGGATAAATTATCTATGCTATCTAACATAAAACAATATGGAAACACCTATGAGGACCAATTATATAATGTAGCTCTAGACTTAAGCATTACGTGGGTCAATCGAGTCCTGTTTTTAAAATTGCTAGAAGCTCAAATTATTAAATATCACGACGGGAATAAAAAATATTCTTTTCTTTCAACTGATAAAATTGAAGGGTATGATGATTTAAATAGTTTATTCTTTCAAATATTAGCTCGCAAAGAAGACGAGCGGCGAGATGGAAATTTAAAAGAAAAATTCTCTCATGTTCCATATCTGAATAGCTCTCTTTTCGAACCAACGGAATTAGAGGGTTATACTATTGCGATTAGCGGACTTCAAGATAAAGCAAAAATAGAATTATACTCTAAATCTGTATTGAAGATTAAAGGACAAGTTGATAAGAGGCTTACTCCTTTAGAATACTTATTGAAATTTCTTGATGCCTATGATTTTAGCAGTGAAAGTTCAGAAGATATACAAGAGGAAGATAAAGCATTGATATCAGCGTCTGTTCTTGGATTGATCTTTGAAAAAATAAACGGATACAAAGATGGCTCTTTCTTTACTCCAAGCTTTGTTACTATGTTTATGTGTAGGGATACTATAACTCGCACTGTTATACAAAAATTTAATGAGACTAAAGGTTGGGAATGCAAAACAATCATAGATCTACATAATAAAATCTCAGATATAAAAGAAGCGAATGAGATATTCAATTCTATTCGGTTGTGTGATCCAGCTGTCGGATCAGGTCATTTTTTAGTTTCAAGTCTAAATGAAATGATCTATTTAAAATCAGAACTCGGTATTCTTACGGATAGAGAAGGGAAATTATTAAGAGGCTATAAGATTAGTGTAGAGAATGATGAGTTGATAGTCAGCGATAATGAATATGGTATATTCAAGTACAACCCTCACCATCACGAGAGTCAGCGTGTACAAGAAACATTATTTCATGAGAAGCAAACCATAATTGAAAACTGCCTATTTGGTGTTGACCTTAATCCAAATTCTGTAAAGATCTGTCAACTTCGTCTATGGATCGAACTTTTGAAACATACCTATTACATAACTAAGACCAATAGATTAGAAACTCTACCTAATATTGATATTAATATCAAATGTGGAAATTCATTAATTAGTCGTTTCGGCTTAGACGAAAATTTAAAACCGATTCTTCGAGGGCTGAATATATCGATTTTAGAATATAAAGAGGCTGTTAATAATTATAGGAATGCCCACAATAAGCAAGATAAAAAACGTTTAGAACAATTTATTAAAGAGATTAAAACTAATCTAAAAACTGAAATTAGCAAAAACGATAAGAATAGTAAATCCTTGTTTAAAGCAAAAAAAGAATTATCCGATTTAACAGCACCAGATTTATTTGAGCGAACACCCAAAGAAAAAAAAGCTTTACAAAAGAAAATAGATTTAGCTCAAAATGCTGTTGGAAAATATTCTGCTATTATTGAAGAAATCAAAAATAATAAAATATTTCAAAATGCATTTGAATGGCGTATTGAATTTCCAGAAGTATTAAATGAGGATGGTGATTTTATTGGTTTTGACGCTATCATTGGCAACCCACCGTACATTCAGCTTCAGTCGATGGGAGAGATAACAGATATCTATCAAAAAATGGAATTTGAAACCTTTGAACGTACAGGAGATATCTATTGCTTGTTCTACGAATTAGGAAATAATATTCTTCGAAAAAACTGCTTTTTATCATTCATTACGTCTAATAAATGGATGCGTGCAGGATATGGAGAAAGTATGCGCAGATATTTTGTGGAGCAGACAAATCCTGTATTATTAGTGGACTTTGCAGGTATTAATGTATTTGATGAAGCCACTGTGGATGTGAATATTTTAATGTTCCAGAAGGATAAAAACCGACAACAAACAGAGGCTTGTATTGTCAAAAAGGAAGGTATAAAAGATTTGAGCGTTTTTATTAGACAGAATAGTGTTAATTGTGAGTTCAAATCAAATGACAGTTGGATTATACTATCTCCTGTGGAACAGTCTATTAAAATGAAGGTTGAAGCAATTGGGGTACCATTAAAAGACTGGAGAGATATACAAATCAATTATGGAGTAAAAACAGGTTTTAATGAGGCTTTTGTTATTGATGGTCAAAAACGAGAAGAGCTGATTAAAGAAGATCCCAAAAGTGCCGAAATTATAAGACCTATTTTACGTGGCAGGGATATAAAACGTTATGGGTACGAGTTTGCCAATTTGTGGTTAATAAATACTCATAATGGAGTGAAGGAAAAGAATATAAAAGCCATAGATGTAGAGGATTATCCTGCTGTAAAGAAACATTTAGATAAATTTTACCCTGAGCTCGAGAAACGTCAAGACAAAGGTTATACTCCATATAATCTACGGAACTGTGCTTATATCGAGGATTTTTATAAACAAAAAATTATATGGGGAGAGATTTCAGATAAATCTAAATTTGCATTAGATAATGAAGCTTTCTTTCCTGAAGCCACGTCTTTTTTAATGGTAGGGGATAAATTGAAATATATACTAGCTATGCTAAACTCAAGGCTTGGAGAGTGGGTCTTTAATCAGATCGGAACAACAACAGGAGTAGGAACAAATCGATGGAAAAAATATACATTAGAAAAATTATCGGTCAAAATGCCTACAGAATTAGAACAAATACATGTAGAACAAATGATAGATAATATAATTGAAACTCATTCTATTGATGAAATAGAAAAATTAGATAAGTATATATGCCAACTATACAAGTTATCTCAAGAAGAAGTTGAATTTATTGAGAACTTATAAATTGTATTTCTTCTTCAGATAGTCCATACATTGCATATATAAGATTGTCTATTATAGTTTCAAGGACTGTTGTATTCTCATTCTTTTCTTTTTTTATTAGCATTTCTTCTACTAACTTAATGAATGGCTCTTGCTCAAAATCAGATAATAATGGGATTGGAAATAGATTGACATTTTGACCACCAACTTGAACATCTCCAACTCCTGTCTTGTTCATGTTGGTAATATAGCTATACCATTTTATTACATTAGAGTTCAAAACAGACAGTAGATATTCTAGGTATGATCCTGTCAATATATAACAGGCATTATTCACAACATACTCATTGGAATCAATAGAAAAAGCCATTTGATTTCCAATAATCTTCCATATAATTTTTTGTTTATAAAAATCCTCCCAATAACTTATACTATCCTGCGTCTCAAACCATTGATTATTAGTCTTTTTTCTTGATCCTGTTTCTCCTGTCTGTTTTAATCTATCATATCCAAAGTCCATAAGATGTTGTTTTACAGCAGGATATTGATCTATATTTATCTTTAGACTTGGAAATGTCGTAATTAGATATAGATCAGCGAATTGATATCCATACCTCTTAATATCTCTACCTCTGAGTAACGGTCGTATAATTTCAGCAGATTTTGAATCCTCTTTGATTAATTTTTCTTTCGTTTCGCTGTCAATTATAAACGCTTCGTTATATCCAGTTAAAACACCTCGATAAATATCGATATCCCAATCCTTCAAAGGTGTTCCAACTAACTCTATCTTAGACCTTATACTCTGTTCAAGAGAACTCAAAATTACCCAGCTTTCTACTCCAAACTCACAATTAACACTATTCTGTCTAATAAAAACAGCAAAAATAGTATATTTTTATTATACTATATAATTATACTTTTTTCCAGCGTTTTTAATTTTATATATATTTAATTTAAACAAACAGCAGATGATTTATGGATACATTCGTGTAAGCACAGACAGGCAAACAGTCGAAAACCAGCGTTTTGAAATCAACCAATTTTGTGAGAAAAATGTAATGGTAATTGACAAATGGATCGAAGAAACAATTTCCGGAGCAAAAAGTGTACAGGACAGGAAGTTGGGTAAGCTATTAAAGAGAATGAGAAAAGATGATATTCTTATATGCTCCGAATTGTCTCGACTCGGTAGAAATCTTCTTATGATTATGGGTGTTCTTAAAGAATGTATGAACCGTGATATTCAGGTTTGGACAATCAAAGATAATTACCGCTTGGGAAGTGATATTAATTCTAAAGTTCTAGCCTTTGCTTTTGGTCTCTCAGCCGAAATTGAACGTAACCTTATATCCCAACGTACCAAAGAGGCATTAGCTCGAAAACGTGCTGAAGGTGTTATCCTTGGTCGTCCCAAAGGAAGTAAATCAAAAGTGAAAAAATTGACAGGAAAGGAAATTGAGATAAAAAATCTATTAGATAAGAAAGTTTCCAAAAGTGCCATCAGCCGTATTCTCGGCGTTCATCGCTTAACTGTTAGTGCATTTCTCAAGGATAACCAACTATAAAGACTTTTTTTAATTGAATAATAATACCTAAATTGAAAATGCTATTTACTTCTGTAACCACATAGATCCATACTTTTTCTCAAATTCCTCAGTTAATTCCATAATTTTTTTCTGAAGAACAACCATTTCGATGGTTTGTTTTTCCAGTTTATAAAGAAAAGCCAAGGCCTTTTTCTCGGAAAAATTCGACTTTAGGGCTTTGACTATTTGGTTATAGTTCGTACCAACTATTCTAAATTGTCCGAAGAAAGTAGTTAACCTCATGTAATAATCTTGTACAGCTTTGTCGATTTTCACAACCTTTATTGGCTTATTAAATATGCAAGAAGTAATAAAATGAGCCTTAACACTCATACATGACTTGTCATATAAAGCGAGAAAACGTGCGTTGTCAACGTTATTCAAATAGATAACATAACGATGTATTGCAGGATCATTCTTCGGATTCCGCCCTCCTTTTCTTCTTTCAGAAAGATTATTTGTTTTCATAACTACATAAAGATTTAATAAATAAAAATTACGACTTCGGAGTGATTTTCTCTCCCTGAAAGGGCAAGGGTTTTGAAGCACGGAAATTTATTTCAAGTGCTTCAAAACATACCTTGCTGTATTCTGACGAATACCAAAATCCATCCTCCGATGGATTGCCTTAAAGTTTATTTGAGAGATTATCATTACACGACAAAGGTAGCGTCTGTTAATTGAAAGGTTATGATGAGGTTTTCAGACAAATGGTGACAGCAGATGTCATTGGATGACAGTTAATTTTCTTGGCTATCCTGACATCCCTTTTTGTGAATTCATAACTGGATTTATTCATTAAAATATTCACTAATTATTGATGTATTTACTTCAGCTATGAAGTATGTAGTGAATAAGTTAGCTCTTGACTGATACCCAACCAATAAATACTGACTTCATGGCTTCATGAATGAATGACTTCACTAAGTCATGAGGTCAAGACATAACTCATCAAGAAAGGAACAAATAAATTACAGGTTGAATATTATAGTTCAGTAATGGGTGAGTGGCTGAATGAAGTATATATCTACAACTTCATTGAATATTATTTCTTTTTTCAACTGATAAACACCTTCCCTGTGAAAAGAATAAAATAGACCATATTTTTGAGGGAATACTACCCAACGGGTGGAGATTGCCGATAAAACCTGAAAGGCTTGATATTGGCGTTTTATTCTTGAAATAGACCTTTGTTATCAGATGATAAAAAGTGACGGCATAAAAAAGGGTAAAAGAATACTTTTACCCCATTAATTAAGTCGAAACTATAATGTCTATTCATCTCTTACATAACCAACCCTTTTCCTTGATTTTGTATCTTGTCCCTTCTGACTGGCTAATTCTGTTAATGCTTGGTAAATATCATTGAATTGCAGATTCGTTTCTAACATGAAGTTTTCTAATTTTTGATTTAGCTCAGCATACCCCAAAGCATATTGACGAAGCATAATAAAAGCTCTGACTATTTGGATATTAACAGAAATTGCTTTCTGACTATTTAATAATCCTGCTAACATTGCAATTCCATGTTCTGTAAAAGCATAAGGTAGCTTTCTTGTTCCTCCCCAACTTGATGTTCCATTTTGGAATATCAAGTCAAATTCTTTATTATTCAATTGGAACATAAAATCTTCGGGAAAACGATCAAGATTCCGTTTTACAGCCTTATTCAAGTTGCTAGTTGTTACTTCATATAGTTCAGCTAAATCCTTATCAAGGATAACTTTATATCCCCTTATTTCATATATTCGATTCTGTATTACTTCTAATTCCATATTAATTCAATGTTTTAAGTGAATGTTGTTTTGTACTTGTATTGAATATCACAATAACTTCATGGCTTTTCTGTTTTTGACGATATTCCTGAAAAGCATTCAAGACCCATTTTCGAAAACAGTTGGTATAAAGTGATTGAATATGAAAACTCAAAAATATAATTGTTTCAAGGTTGTAATATGTACGAATATACTCTCCGCCATCTTTCGTATATCTATATTCTTTCGTAACATCACTTTCTCTCAATAAATTATACTTGAAAATATTTTTGAGATGTTTACTTATTGTTGGGGAATATACCCCAAACAAATTAGCAATCTCGTTTACTGTCATCCAAACTGTACCATCAACGATTTTCACTTCAATGGTCGGTTTGTTGGTATCTATATCTGTGAATTTTATATATCCTGTTTCCATATGATTATTTTTGATGGTTTTATATTCCTCTATATTTATTTAGCTTTTGATAATTGAATATTATTGGCTTTCAATTTGGTCGAAAGTGTGTTCATTTCGTTACTTATCAGGTTTTCGGTAACTCGCGCATAAATTTGAGTTGTACGAATATTCGTGTGCCCTAGCATTTTAGACACAGCTTCAATAGAAACACCTTTAGCTAAAGTGGTTGTACTCGCAAATGTGTGACGTGCTAGGTGGAAGCTTAATCGTTTCTCAATCCCGCACACAGTACCGATTTCTTTCAAGTATGAATTCATCTTTTGATTGCTTAATGTCGGTAATACTTTGTCATCTTGCTTACCTCTATATTTCTCAATTATTGCTAAAGGGACATCAAGTAATGGAACAGTCACGATGGTATCTGTTTTTGCTCGTTTAGTCATAATCCATGGCTTTTGGAAAATCCAGTGTTAATTGCCCCCTTTTGCCAGTCTAAATTGACCCTCTTTTCCAAAATACGTTTAACCCCTTACGCCAAAATAAAAATGTCCCCTGCTGGAATGTAACCCAACAGG